>JAUXNZ010000129.1 GCA_030682595.1 Rhodocyclaceae bacterium
GAGACGGCGAAATAGCGGGCTGCGGGGTGGGCGAAGTAAAAGCCCGAAACTGCAGCGGCCGGCAGCATGGCAAAGTTTTCGGTGATCTCGATGCCGACGGCGCTGGCGTCGAGCATTTCGAGCAAAGCCTTCTTGACCGTATGGTCCGGGCAGGCGGGATAGCCGGGGGCCGGGCGGATGCCCTGATATTTTTCTGCAATCAGGGCCTCAAGCCCCAGACCTTCGTCGCGCGCATAGCCCCAGTCGTCCACGCGCACCCGCTCATGCAGCCACTCGGCGGCGGCTTCGGCGAGGCGGTCGGCGAGCGATTTCAGCATGATGGCGCGGTAATCGTCGTGGGCCGCTTCGAATTCCGCGAGCTTGGCCTCGATGCCGATCCCGGCGGTGACGGCGAAGGCGCCAATGTAGTCTGGAACCGCCGTACCCGCTGCGGGGCATTTCATCCCGCCAGAGTCGACTTTGGGGGCGATGAAATCGGCCAGGCACTGATTGGGCTGGCCGGATGGCCGCTCGTGCTGCTGGCGTAGGCCCCGCCATGTCATCAATACGGAGTCGCGCGTCTCATCCTGGTAGATCTCGATGTCGTCGCCATTGGCCGCGCAGTTGGCTGGATACAGGCCGAATGCCGCATTGGCGACCAACCATTTTTCCGCCACGATCTGCGCCAGCATGGCCTGGGCATCGGCGAACACCGCGCGCGCCTGTTCACCGACGCGGGCATCGTCGAGAAGCTGAGGATAGCGACGGGGCAGATCCCAGGTCTGGAAGAAGGGACCCCAGTCGATATAACGCACCAACGTGGCCAGGTCGATCTTGCAGAGCTGGCGCAAGCCGGGGCGGCGGGGCTGGAAGGGGGTGTAGTCGAGCTTCGCGCGATTCGTGCGCGCGGCGGGCAGCGACACCAGTTTCACCCCCTGCTTTGCCGCGTGCAGCTCACGCACCTTGCGGTAGTCGGCGGCGATTTCTTCCTTGAAGCCGGCCGCCTGTTCGTCCGACAATAGCTTGGTCACTACACCGACGGCGCGCGAGGCATCCGGCACATACACCACCGTGCCCTGGTAGTGGGGGGCGATCTTGATGGCAGTGTGGGCGCGACTGGTGGTGGCGCCACCGATCAAAAGGGGCACGGTAAAGCCCTGCCGCTGCATTTCGCTGGCGACATGGCTCATTTCTTCCAGCGAGGGCGTGATCAGGCCGGACAGGCCCACCGCATCGGCGTTATGTTCTTTTGCGGCATGGAGGATCTTGTCGGCGGCGACCATCACGCCGAGGTCGACGATCTCGTAGCCGTTGCAGGCCAGCACCACGCCGACGATGTTCTTGCCGATGTCATGGACGTCGCCCTTCACGGTGGCGATGACGATCTTGCCTTTCGCCGCAGCGCCGGTGCGCAGCTTTTCTGCCTCGATGTAAGGCAACAGATGGGCGACCGCCTGCTTCATGACGCGCGCCGATTTCACCACCTGCGGCAGAAACATCTTGCCCGCGCCGAACAGGTCGCCGACGACGTTCATGCCGGCCATCAGCGGGCCTTCGATCACCGCCAACGGCGGCTTGCCGGCAGCGGCCAGCGCGGCGCGGCATTCTTCCGTATCGGCGACGACGAATTCGGTAATGCCGCGCACCATGGCGTGTCCGAGGCGTTTTTCGACCGGCCACTCGCGCCAGGCGAGATCCTGCACCTGTTCACGCGCGCCGCCCTTGACCGAGGTGGCGAATTCGACCAGCGCGTCGCCCGCGCCGGACTTGCGATTGAGCACCACATCCTCGACCTTCTCACGCAGCACCGGGTCGAGCTGGTCATACACGCCGAGCTGGCCGGCGTTGACGATGCCCATGGTAAGGCCGGCCTGGATCGCGTGGTAGAGGAAGACGGTGTGGATCGCCTCGCGCACCGGCTCGTTGCCGCGGAAGCTGAAGCTCACATTCGAGATGCCGCCCGAGATGTTCGCGTGCGGCAGGTTGGCGCGAATCCAGCGGCAGGCCTCGATGAAGTCGACCGCGTAGTTGTCGTGCTCGGCAATGCCGGTGGCGATGGCGAACACGTTGGGGTCGAAGATGATGTCCTCGGCCGGAAAGCCATCTGCCGTGAGTAAATTGTAGGCGCGCTGGCAGATGTCGATCTTGCGCTGGTAGGTGTCGGCCTGGCCGGCCGTGTCGAAGGCCATGACGATCACTGCCGCGCCGAGGCGCCGTGCCGCGCGGGCCTGCGCGAGGAATTGGGCCTCGCCTTCCTTCATCGAGATCGAATTGACGATGCCCTTGCCCTGCACGCACTTCAGGCCGGCCTCGATCACCGCCCACTTCGACGAGTCGAGCATGATCGGCACCCTGGAAATGTCCGGCTCGCTGGCAATCAGGTTGCAGAAACGCACCATCGCCGCCTGCGAATCGAGCATCGCCTCGTCCATGTTGATGTCGATGATCTGCGCGCCGTTTTCCACCTGCTGACGCGCGACCGCCAGCGCATCGTCGAGACGGCCTTCGAGGATCATTTTGGCGAAGGCGCGCGAGCCGGTGACGTTGGTGCGTTCGCCGACGTTGACGAAGAGCGAAGCGGCGCCGATGTTGCAGGGTTCCAGTCCGGACAGCCTGAGTGAAAAGTCGGCGCTGGCGGGACGGCGGGGAGGAATAGTTGCCAGCGCCTGCGCGATCGCACGAATGTGCTCGGGCGTGGTGCCGCAGCAGCCGCCGGCGATGTTGAGCAAACCATCCTTCGCCCACTGGGCGAGCTCGTCGGCCAGCATTTCGGGCGTTTCGTCGTAACCACCGAAGGCATTCGGCAGCCCGGCGTTCGGGTGCGCCGAGACAAAGCAGTCGGCGACTTGGCCGATTTCCTCGACGTATTGCCGCAACTCTTTCGCGCCGAGCGCGCAGTTCAGGCCGAACGATAGCGGCCGCGCATGGCGCAGCGAGTTCCAGAAGGCCTCGGCCGTCTGGCCCGAGAGCGTGCGACCCGAGGCGTCGGTGATGGTGCCCGAGATCATGATCGGCCAGCGTCGCCCGGCCTGATCGAAGAAGCTTTCGATGGCGTAGAGCGCCGCCTTGGCGTTCAGCGTGTCGAAGATGGTTTCGACCAGCAGGATGTCCGCGCCGCCGTCGATCAGGCCGCGGATTGCCTCGAGGTAATCGGCGACCAGCGCATCGAACGAAATATTGCGGAAGCCCGGATCATTGACATCGGGCGAGAGCGAGCAGGTGCGCGAGGTGGGGCCCAGCACGCCGGCGACAAAGCGCGGCTTTTCCGGCGTCGCATAGCGGTCGGCAACCTCGCGCGCCAGCCGCGCGCCCGCAACATTCAACTCGTAAGCGAGGTCGGCAAGCCCGTACTCGGCCTGCGAAACGCGCGTCGCATTGAAGGTGTTGGTTTCGAGGATGTCGGCGCCGGCTTCGAGATAGGCGGCGTGAATGCCGCCGATGACATCAGGCCGGGTGAGACTCAATAAGTCGTTGTTGCCCTTGAGGTCTTTCGCATGTTTTGCGAAACGCTCGCCACGGTAATCGGCTTCGACGAGACCGTGCTTCTGCACCATGGTGCCCATGGCGCCGTCGAGGATGAGGATGCGTTGCGCGAGCAGATCGCGCAACTCGCTGGAGCGGTCGGGTGACATCGGAAAAGGATACGGAAATGGTTGAAAACAAGGAAAATTCTAGCATGCGGCCTATATTATCTTGATTAATGGCTCAATTAGCATTACTGTTCTAACTCAACCAGCAAGGAGAAAACCCCGATGGAACACCTGACGCCAAAAGAGGCCGTTCAATTCATGCACGACAACCCCAAAGCCCTGTTCGTAGACTGCCGCAGCGAAATGGAATACCTCTTTGTCGGCCATCCGGCCGGCGCGTTGCACGTCGCCTGGAACGACGGCCCGGACTGGGAAATCAACCCCCATTTCGTGGGCGAGGTGAAGAAATTCGCCGGGCATGCGCACGACCGTCCGGTGGTTCTGATCTGCCGCTCCGGCTACCGTTCGGTCGATGCCGGCAATGCGCTCGAAGCAGTGGGATTCACGCGCGTTTATAACGTGCTGCACGGCTTCGAGGGCGACCTCAACGATAACCACCATCGCGGCAGCGAGAATGGCTGGCGTTTCGAAGGCCTGCCCTGGGAACAGTGCTGACTTTCATGATGCGTGAAACATCACCCCGCATCATGAAAGTCAGCCCCTTCCCATGGCCCCCCACCCCCTGCCCCCGCCCCG
>JAUXNZ010000138.1 GCA_030682595.1 Rhodocyclaceae bacterium
CGGCGCGCCGCTGCTGACCCCCGACGGCCATGGCATCGGCACCCTGTGCGTCATCGACAGCGTGCCGCACCAGCTCGGCGATGCCCAGCGCGACGCACTGGCGGCTCTCGGCCGGCAGGTGATGCGGCAACTGGAACTGAAAAGGAGGGAGTCGGCCTTGCAGGATCAGTCCCGGCTGACCCGGGCCATCCTCGACAACGTCATCGACGGCATCGTCACCATCGATGCGCTAGGCACCATCGCCTCGTTCAACAAGGCGGCGGAGAAGATCTTCGGCTATACGGGCGCCGAGGTCATTGGCCGGAACGTCCGGATTCTGATGCCGGAGCCTTACCACAGCGCGCATGACGGCTATCTGGCGCACTACATGGGCGGCGGCGCTGCCCGCGTCATTGGCATCGGCCGCGAGGTGGTCGGCCAGCGCAAGGACGGCAGCACCTTCCCCATGGAACTGGCGGTGTCCGAGATCGGCGACGCCAGCCGCCGCATGTTCGTCGGCCTGGTGCGCGACATCACCGAGCGCAAGCTGGCCGCCGATGCGTTGCGTGAGCAGACGCAGCGCACCCAGGCCATCCTCGACAACGTCATCGACGGCATCATCACCATTGACGAACGCGGCACCGTGGCGTCGCTCAACCAGGCGGCCGAGCGCATCTTCGGTTACCCGCCCGGCGAGGTGCTGGGACAGAACGTCAAGATGCTGATGCCCGAGCCCTACCACAGCGAACACGATGGCTACCTGGCCAACTACCGTGCCACCGGGGTGGAGCGGGTGATCGGCATCGGCCGCGAGGTGGTGGGGCGGCGCAAGGATGGCCGTTCCTTCCCCATGGATCTGGCGGTCTCGGAGATCAGCCACGCCGGCCGCCGCATGTTCGTCGGCCTGGTGCGCGACATCACCGAGCGCAAGCGCGTCGAGCAGATGAAGAGCGAGTTTGTGTCAACGGTAAGCCACGAGTTACGCACGCCGCTGACCTCCATTGCCGGCGCCCTCGGCCTGATCACCGGCGGCGCCGTGGGCGAACTGCCACCACCCATGAAGCCGCTGATCGACATCGCGCACAAGAACAGCCAGCGCCTCATCCATCTGATCAACGACCTGCTCGACATGGAGAAGATCGCCGCCGGCAAGATGCACTTCGACATGCAGTTGCTGGCCCTGATGCCCCTGGTGGAACAGGCACTGGACGCAAACAAGGCTTATGGCGAGGCGCGGCGGGTGCGTTTCGCACTCACCGAACGGGTCGAAGACCTGGAGGTGCGCATCGACAGCCAGCGCTTGCAGCAGGTGATGGCCAATTTCCTGTCCAACGCCGCCAAGTTCTCGCCGGAAGGCGGCCAGGTCGAGGTCGCCGTCCAGCGTCGGGGCGGTCGCGTCCGGGTGTCGGTACGCGATTACGGCCCCGGCATTCCAGACGAGTTTCGCACCCGCATCTTCGAGAAGTTTTCCCAGGCCGACTCCTCCGATACCCGGCAGAAGGGCGGTACCGGCCTTGGACTGGCCATCACCCGGGAACTGATCGAGCGCATGGGGGGCGCGGTCGGCTACGATTCGGTGGTGGGTGAAGGGGCCACCTTCTGGATCGAAGTACCGATCGACAAGCGCGGTGTCGATCCGGCTGCGGACCGTGCCGGCCCGGCATCGGATACCGAAAATTCCGACGCGCCACGCATCCTGGTGGTGGAGGACGACCCGGACATCGCCCATTTGCTGCAGCTGATGCTGACCCGGGCCGGCTACCGCAGCGCGGTCGCCGAGAGCGGCGAGCAGGCCCTCACCCTGCTCGCCGACGGCGATTTCGCCGCCATGACCCTGGACCTGCTGTTGCCCGGCATGAGCGGCCTGGATGTGATCAGCCGGGTGCGGCAGAACCCGGCCACCACCGATCTGCCCATCATCGTGGTGTCCGCTACGGTGGAGGACGGCCGGCTGGCCATTGACGGGGATTTCTCGACCCTCGACTGGTTGTCCAAGCCACTTGACGAGGCACGGCTGCAGTCGGCGCTGGAACGGGTCATGCCCCGCGCGCGGAGCGATCAGCCGCAGCGGGTGCTGCATGTGGAGGACGATGTCGACATGCATCAGGTCATCCGCGCCATGGTCGGCAACCGCTTCACCTTCGAGCACGCCGCCAGCCTGAGCGATGCCCGTACCCTGCTGGCCATGGAGCGCTTCGACGTGGTGATCCTGGACCTGACCCTGCCCGATGGCAGCGGCTGGGAACTGCTGCCGCTGATCCGCGCGCAGCGTCCGGAGCCGCTGGTGATTATCCTGTCGGGAACCGAGCTTTCCCACGCCGAGGCCGGCAAGGTCGAGGCGGCGCTGCTCAAGTCGCGTGTCTCGCCAAGAGCTTTGCTCGACGCCATCAATACCCGCATAACGAAAGGCAAGGAATCGTCAAGATGAGTGAATTGAAACGTGTTTTTTACGTCGAGGATGAACCGGATATCCAGGCGGTCGCGAAAATCGCCCTGGAAATGGTCGGTGGTTTCACCGTCAAGATCTGCTCCTCCGGTGAAGAGGCCCTGCGCGAGGTAGAAGCGTTCGCGCCGGATATGATCCTGCTCGACGTGATGATGCCGGGCATGGATGGTCCGACCACGCTCCAGGCGCTGCGCCGGCTACCCGCGCATGCCGCGACGCCCGTGGCCTTCATGACCGCCAAGGTGCAGCCAGCCGAAGTGGCGCACTACAAGTCGCTGGGCGCGCTGGACGTCATCCCCAAACCCTTCGACCCCATGGCCCTGGCCGGGCAGGTGCGCGCCATCTGGGATAAGCGCAATGGCTGAACGCCATGACTGAGCGCGATGCGATCGTTGCCGCCGAGCTGGCCAGGTTGAGTGACGCCTACATCGCTCGCTTGCCGCTGGAAATCGCCGAACTGGCCGATCTCGCGGCGGGGCTGACCGACCAGACTGAGGCTGGCCCGCGGCTTGAGATCCTGCATCAGCGCCTGCACAAACTGGCCGGTTCCGGTGGCACCTTCGGGTTCGACGCCTTGAGTCGTCAGACCAATGTTCTGGAGCAGACCGCGCAGACCTGGCTCGCGGCAGACTTCAGCGCTGTCGACGCGGTGCAGCGCCGGGCTTTTGCCGATGCGGTGGCGGCCTTGGCCGCAACGCTTGCCCGGCGCGAGCCGGTGACCCGCGCCGGGCAAGATGACAGCGCCAAGCCTGCGGCGGAGCCTGACGCAGAACGGCGCATCCATGTCTGGCTGGTGGAGGATGACGTGCCGCTCGGTCAAACACTGGTGCGCCTGCTCGGACAATTCGGCTATGAGGTGCGGCACTATTCCCGGATCGATGCCGCCGAGGCTGCCGCGCGCATGGAGCGCCCGGACGTTCTCGTGATGGACGTGATCTTTACGGACGAGGACGTCAATGCCACCGAGGTTCTGCTGGACCGCCCGACCTTGCAGGCCATCGGCTGCCCCATCCTGTTCGTCTCCGCCCATGGCGATTTTCAGTCACGCGTGCGCGCCGCGCGCCTCGGTGCCGAAGGCTTCCTGATGAAGCCACTCGACGTGCCGCGCCTAGTCGATCGCCTCGAACGCACGCTGGAAGCGCGCTTCGCCGCTCCCTACCGGGTGCTGATCGTCGACGACGACGTCGATCTGGCCCAGCATTTCAAGCTCGTGCTGAGCGCCGCCGGCATGGAAGTGGCGGTGCTGAATCAGCCGGAGGCGGTGATCGAGGCGGTTTCGGCCTTCCGCCCGGAACTCGTCCTGATGGACATGCACATGCCCGGTTACTCGGGCCCGGAACTGGCGACGGTGATACGCCACTACGACGAATGGATCGGCCTGCCCATCGTCTA
>JAUXNZ010000142.1 GCA_030682595.1 Rhodocyclaceae bacterium
AGCGACAGCGCTGGAGCGGCAGATCGACGCCTTCAATTTTCAGGCGGCCTTGGACACCTTGCGGACACTGAAACGCGGCACTTGAAGCATGGACTTCTTTACCTGGACCGATGACTTCCTGACCGGCATCGACATTGTCGATCGCCAGCATCGCCGCCTGATTGAGCTGGTCAACGGAGCGGCGCGCGCCCTGCTGGAGGACCATCCGGAACAAGCAGGACTGGATGCCGTTTTCGCCGGCCTGGCCGCCTACACGGCGGAACATTTCCGCACCGAAGAGGAGTTGATGCGCGTCCAGGGGGTCGCCGCCCGGGTGCTTGAACATCACCGCCAGACCCATGCCCGGCTGATTGGGGAAGTGCTGGACTGGAAAGCACGCCTCTCCGCCGCCGATGTCCTGGCCAGACAGGAATTCTTGGGTTTCCTCGCCAGCTGGCTCCTGTTTCATGTGCTGGGCGAAGACCAGGCCATGGCTCGCCAGCTGCGCGCCATTCAGGATGGATTAACACCCGAGCGGGCTTATGAAGTTGCCAGGGGTGGCAACCTCTGGCCGTCGCAGACGGTGCTTGGCAGATCAATCACCCGCATCTATGCGCAGATGTCGGGCCAGTTGCGCGAAATCGGGCAACACGACCAACACCTGGAAGCCGAGGTGGCGGCGCGCACCCAGGCGCTGAACGTCATGGCCGAAGAACTGCGCCAGGCAAAGGACGCCGCGGAGGCCGCCAACCAGGCCAAGAGCCGCTTTCTGGGCATGGTGAGCCATGAATTGCGCACACCCATGAATGCCATCGTCGGCTTCACCGAACTGCTGCGCAGGGAGGCGCTGCCGGCAAAAGCGGACGCGATGGCCGGCAAGGTGCTGACGGCGGCCGAGCAACTGCTGGGCCTGGTCGACGGCCTCATCGAATTCACCCGCAACGCACCCAGCCAGACGGCATCCTTTGCCTTGCGCGTCGTGATGGGCGAGGCCTGCCAGGTTCCCTTCGCCGCCGCGCGCGCCAAGGGTCTCGCGGCGACCCTGGAAATCGCGGCTGACCTGCCGCCGTATCTGCATGGCGATGCCCACCGCATCGCCGTGGTGATTCGCCAACTGGCCGCCAATGCCGCAAAATTCACGGCGCACGGCAGCATCCGGGTGCGCGCCGAAGCTCTCGGCACCAAGCCGGACGGTGAAATCGCCTTGCGCATCAGCGTCACGGACACCGGCATCGGCATTCCGGCCGACAAACAAGCCGGGTTGTTCAACGCCTTCCACCAGCAGGACGACAGCCCGACCCGCCGCTACGGCGGCGTCGGCCTGGGCCTGGCGCTGACCCGGCAGGCCGCGCGCATGATGGGTGCCGACATCGACATGCAAAGCACCCCCGGCCAAGGCAGCGTTTTCTGGATGGACCTGCCAATCAAGCCCGCTGCCAGCCGGTTGGCGACGCCTGGCCAACCACCGGAACAGCTTCAGCCCGCCAGCCCGCAACACGCTAACCAGCGGCACGCCAGCATGGATGGCGCGACCATCGTGCGCCGTCTCGAAAAACTGTTGAGCGAAGACGACACCCGCGCCGCCGAAGTGCTTGCCGAAGGCGAAGCATTCCTGCAACAAGCCATGGACTGGCGCTTCGAGATTTTCGCCCGGCAGGTCGCCGGCTTCGAGTATGACAAGGCGCTGGCGACGCTACGCGAATATCAGAGCAGCGCGCGCACGTCCATCGACTGACGCGCCAGGCGCTGGCGCAGCCGGGTGAGCGCCTCCATCTGCAGTTGCCGCACCCGCTCGCGGGTGATGCCCAGCTCGTGCGCGAGGGTTTCGAGCGTGGCGATATCCTGGCCGTTCAGCCCATAGCGCGACTCGACGACACGGCGATGCCGCGTGGACAGGTCGGCGACCCAGGCGGCGACGTGCTGCTCGATCTCGACCTGCTCGGCGGCACGCTCCGGATCGACGGCATCCTCGTCGGCGATCGCGTCGGCGACACTCAGCGCGGGATCGATGTCCAGCGGTGCATCGAGAGACGTGGTGCGCTCGTTGAGCGCCAGAATGCGGCGAATTTCGGCCACCGGCTTGTGCAGGAGCCCCGCTACCGTTTCCAGCGCGGATTCGGCGTCACCTGCCTCCACACCCAGCCGACGCAAGACCTGCAGGACGGCGTTGAGCTCCTTGACCACATGCACCGGCAGACGGATGGTGCGCGACTGGTTCATGATGGCGCGCTCGACGTTCTGGCGAATCCACCAGGTCGCATAGGTGGAAAAGCGGAAACCGCGCTCGGGATCGAATTTTTCCAGCGCGTGGATCAGGCCGAGATTGCCCTCTTCGATCAGGTCGTCGAGCAAAATGCCGCGATGCTGGTAATGCTTGGCGATGCTGACCACCAGACGCAGGTTGGCCTCGATCATGTGCTGGCGCGCGGCAAAATCGCCGCGCTTGACGGCGCGCGTCAACGCCAGTTCCTGCGGCGGCGTCAGGAGCGGCGTGGCGCCGATTTCCCGGAGGTAAAGCTGGGTGACGTCATCGAGGAAACCCTCTTCGCCCGTCACGTCGTGAGCCGGATCGTGGATGCCTTCCGGCTCCCCGGTCAGTGGCGGGCTATCACCGGTATCTTCGTTATCTTCGGGAACAATCATCAGCGCGGCGGCAGAAATTTGAGCGGGTCGACCGGCTTGCCCTGCTGGCGGACTTCGAAGTGCAGCTTGGGCTGGTCGGCATCGGAATTACCCAGTTCGGCGATTTTTTGGCCGCGTGCCACCGTCTGCCCTTCCTTGACCAGAATGCGGCTGTTATGGGCGTAGGCGGACAGGAATTGGGCGTTGTGACGCACGATGACCAGATTACCATAGCCGCGCAGGCCGCTGCCGACATAGACCACCTTGCCGGGAGCCGCCGCCTGCACCGGATCGCCCGGCTTGCCGGCGATGTCGATGCCCTTGTTCGCTTCCTGACCGGCGCCGCCTTCGCTGAAACCGGCAAGCAGTTTCCCCGCCGCGGGCCAGGCCCAGTCGATGTCGCCGGCCGGGGCCGCCGTCGGGCTGACAACCGCGGAAGGAGGAGCGACGGGTGTTTCCGGCCGCGCCGCAGGCGCTACTGACACTGCGGGCACTGCTGCGGGCGCGGTAACCAGCGGATCTGGCGCAACGGTTTGCGCCTTCAGGCTGGCCAGATTTTCTGGCGAATACGGCAACTTGCCGCCCTTGGGCGCGCGCTTCGGCGTTTCGCCTCGCGGCGTAAAAGTCGGCGCTGGCGGGACGGCGCCATCAAGCGGACGCTCGACCACGGGGCCGCCGATCGCAATCGGCCGCGTTTCCGAAATACCTGATGTCGCGGCAACCGCCGCTACGGCACCCGGCGCGCTGACCTGCAAGCGCTGGCCAATGGTGATGCGATTGATATTTTCTAGATTGTTCCACGCCGCCAGCTCGCGATAATCGACGCCATGATCGAGCGCAATTGCGTGCAGCGTGTCGCCTTTCTTGACGACATAAAAGCTGCCTTCCAACGCAACAGTCGGCGCGGGAGAAACAGGCGGTGCGGACACACCGGGCCGCGCCGCTTCGACCGGCGTGGGCGCACGACTCTCACCCACGGGCGCCGGCCGCATGCCGCTGCAACCCGTCAGCACGAAAACCAACACGAGCCATGCCAGCCGTCCCGCCATCAGCCGACTCCCGGCAACAACGGCACAAAACGCACCGCGTCAAAGCGCGTTTCAGCCCAGCCTTCAGGCGTTCTCTCGATCATGCACAGCACCTGGTCGCGATCGCCCACGGGGATCACCAGCCGGCCGCCCATGGCAAGCTGGTCGCGCAGGGACTGCGGCACACTGACGCCAGCGGCGGCAACGATGATCGAATCGAAAGGCGCGGCCTCGGGCAGGCCGCCCATGCCATCGGCGTGTTTGAGACGAATGAACGGCAGCTTCAGTTGCTTGAGATTTTCACGCGCCCGCGCCAGGAGCGGGGCCAGCCGCTCGACGCCGAACACCTCGCGCGTCAGTTGCGCGAGCACCGCCGTCTGATAACCGCAGCCGGCGCCGATTTCGAGCGTCTTGCCGAGCCTGGCGCGCCCCTCGAGCAGCAGTTCAATCATGCGCGCAACGATGTAGGGCTGCGAAATCGTCTGGCCGAGAATCAGCGGCAGGGCCGTGTCCTCATAGGCGCGGTGGGCGGCCGCCTCGTCGACAAAGATGTGGCGCGGCACGCTGGCCATCGCCGTCAACACCGCTTCGTTCCGGATGCCCTGCTCGCGCAGGCGCTCGATCATGCGGGTGCGCGTGCGCTGCGAGGTCATGCCGATGCCGGCCAGTGCACTCACGGATTCAGCCACTCGCCCAAACGATCCATCTGGCCGGTGTGGGTCAGATCGATCTGCAAGGGCGTCACCGACACCCAGCCATTGTCGACCGCATGGAAATCAGTGCCCTCGCCCGCGTCGGCCGCCGGGCCGGCCGCGCCAATCCAGTAAACCGTCTCGCCGCGCGGCGACATCTGCTTCACCACCGGTTCGGCCTTGTGGCGACGCCCCAGGCGGGTGATGCGCACCCCTTTCAATGCCGCGTAAGGGACATCCGGCACATTGACATTGAGCAGCACCGGCGCGCCAAAGGGGCGCGCCTGAAATCGCTCGGCCAGTTCGCGCACGACGCGCGCGGCGGTGGGGAAGTGCTTGCCTGCAAAACTGCCCAGCGACACCGCGATGGACGGCACGCCGAGCAGGTAACCTTCCATTGCCGCCGCCACGGTGCCCGAATACACCGTGTCGTCGCCCATGTTGGGGCCGAGATTGACGCCCGAGAGCACCATGTCCGGCTCGTGATCGAGCATGCCGGTCACCGCCAGATGCACGCAATCGGTCGGCGTGCCATTGACATAATAGAAACCGCTCGCCGCCTGCTTGAGATGCAGGGGCCGATCCAGCGTCAGCGAATTGGAAGCCCCGCTGCGGTTACGCTCGGGGGCCACCACGGTCAATTCGCCCAGCCCGGCCATCGCCTGCGCCAGCGCTTCAAGGCCCGGCGCAAAGTAGCCGTCGTCGTTGGAAAGGAGGATGCGCATTAACGTGAAAGAACGAGATTTGACGCCGTGTTCATTGACGAGCGCAGCGAGCAAGCTTTGACCCCCGCCTTGGGGCGGGGGATGGGGGTGGGGGGCGTCATTTGTTTTTTGCGTATTTCATGCACGGGGGTGGTGCCAGCGACCATGGAAGTTACCTTAGGAAATTCTTGCTGATGTCGCGGAACTGTTCGGTGCCCGCCTGATCCAGCCATTCGAAGGCGACCATCTCGCGGCAGACGATGGTAGCGCCGTGCGCACGCATGCGTTCGAGCGCCAGCGCCTTGTGGGCGGGATCGCGCGAGCCGACGGCTTCGGCGACGACGAACACTTGCTTGCCCTGGGCGGCCAGTTCGAGCACCGTCTGCAACACGCAGACGTGGGCTTCGATGCCGCACACCACGACCTGCGGCCGGTCCATGCCCGGCAGCCCCGGCAGGCAGTTGCCCGCCACGCAGGAAAAATGCAGTTTCTCGCCGGTGGCGCCCGCCGGCAAGCGCTCCGCCACCTGGGAATGGGTGCGCCCCAGCCCCTGGGGATATTGTTCGGTCGCCGCTACCGGCACGCCGAGTTTCTGCGCGACCCGCACCAGCCAGTCGGTATGTTCGAGCACCTGTTGCCAGTCATGAACATGGGACAGCAGGCGTTCCTGAAGGTCGATGACCAGAAGCGCGGATTGGTCCGCGCGCATCAAGGGAGTGGTTGTCATGGGGTCATTTTACCGGAGGTCGTTCATGATCTTGCGCATGAAACAGAGGTCTTCCCAGGCCTTGGCCTTGTCGAGCAGACTGCGCAGCAGGTAGGCCGGATGATAGGTGACGATTAGCGGCATGCCGGCGAAATCATGCACCCGGCCGCGCGCATCGGCGATTTTCACTTCCTGTTGCAACAGCGTCTGCGCGGCGGGTTTGCCCAGCGTGACGATCAGTTTCGGCTGGATCAGCTCGATCTGGCGCGCCAGGAAGGGCCAGCAGGCCGCCGTTTCGCCGGGCTCCGGCGTGCGGTTGTCGGGCGGGCGGCACTTGACGACATTGGCGATGTAAACACCCTTTCCCCGCTTGAGGTCGATGGCCGCCAGCATGTTGTCGAGCAGCTTGCCGGCCTTGCCGACAAAGGGTTCGCCGCGTTCGTCTTCATCGGCACCCGGCCCCTCGCCGACGAACAGCCAGTCGGCAGCGCGGTCGCCAACACCCAGCACCGCCTGCTGGCGGGTCTTGCACAATGCGCAGGCCTGGCAATCGGCCACAGCCTGCGGCAATTCATCCCAGCCCAGCGCGGCGATGGCGCCGGTGCGCGCATCGACCGGCTCAGTAATAACGCTCGCCGCACCCTGCTTCTTTTTGGGCGGCTGACGCAATTTCCAGATCGGGCCGAGGCCCATTTCCTTGAGTATTTGGTCGCGGTTCATAAATTGGCTAGCTGTCTGGCCATCACGATGGCGTCTTCCCGTCCGGTGGAATCGGGATAGTAACCGCGCCGCCGGCCAATCTCGACAAAATCGAAACGTTGATAGAAGGCAATGGCGTTCGGATTCGACGCTCGCACCTCCAGCAACATGCGCTGCATGCCGCCCTGCCGCGCTCGGTCGCAGAGAAAATCGAGCATGGAACGACCCAAGCCCGTGCGCTGCCGTTCAGGCACCACACTGATGTTGAGCAGATGCGCTTCATCCACCGCGCGCATCATCACCGCAAAGGCCACCACAGCACCCGCGGCTCCCACAGCACCCGCGGTTCCCAGAGCACCCGCGGTTCCCACGGCGCCGTTTTCCCGTTGCAGCCAGGCATCATGCCCGGCAAGCAGCGAATCGCGAAAATTGCCGAGCGTCCACGGAAAACGATGAATGCGTTGCTCGGCAGCAGTCACCGCGGGCAGATCCGCTTCGCCCATCGTTACAAAGTTCACCGCAGCCCGCCCCGTGCCTTGCGTTCAGCCGTGGTGAAAGCCACCTTGTCGCGGATGTAGAACGGCATGGCAGCAGCAGCGGCGACGCCCTTGCCGCTGGCCAGCAGCGGCGCCGCCAAGCGGGCGACGGCTGACGCTGTGGGGCTGGCAGTGGCGTCAATGCTGACCAGGCGCGCACCGAGCCGCGCCGTCAGCACGTCACCCCAGGCGACAAAACCGTCGCCAACGCCGCGCCAGCCAGCGCCTTCCGGCAAGGGCGCCGTCTCGCCAGCGCCGACTTTTACTTCCATGATTTCCTCGACCTGTTCCCCGGCAACCTCATAAGCGCCGACATAGACTTCATTCATGCGCGCGTCGAGACAGGCAATCACCTTGCCATCGCCGCTGGCGAACGCCAGGGCAGCCAGGGTGCCGACGGGGACCACGGGGCAATCAAGACCGCAGGCCAGACCCTGCGCCACGCCACAAGCCAGCCGCAACCCGGTGAAGCCGCCCGGCCCGGCGCCAAAGGCAATACCGTCAAGTTGCGCCAGGGAAATGCCCGCCGCGCCGATGAGCTCAACGGCCCAGGGCAGCAGCCGCTCCGCGCCGCCATTCGGCACATCGGCCGATTTTTCGCGCAACGCGCCATCGCACCAGAGGGCGACCGACAGCCGGCGGGTGGAGGCTTCAAAAGCAAGGATTTTCACGGCCGGAATTCTAGCGGCATCCCGGCGGCAGAACGAAATTCAGTCGTGACGCCGCTGCCGGCCGCGTGGAGGATATAGATCCTGCCCGGCATCGCGAATGTCCTGGCGCAACTGGTGGCGCTCTGCCGGACTGAGTTGCTGCCAGGCTTCGCGGCTCTGGCGATTTTCCCGGCGGCGCTCTTCGCGCTGTTCCTCGGTCAGTTCGCGCATCGGCCCGCGCGGGCCTTGTCCATAACCCGGCCCTGGTCCGCCTGACACATAAGGGGGGCCGGGCGGCGGCGCAGGCTGCGCCCCCGCGGCAAGCGCGAGGACGGACAGACCCAACAGGAAGAAAATGCGCACAAAAGTTTTCATGCACGCATTGTAGGTCGCCGCCCGGAACAAGCGGCGGCAGGGTTTGTAACAATCCTTTACGGCTCAAGCCGTTGCAACATCCCGCAACGCCTTGTCGCAAAAACGGCGGTATCCTGAGCACATGAAAGCCCCCTACCCCCTAACCCCCGCCCCGAGGGCGGGGGTAACGCTTGTTCAGCCGCAAAGCGGCTTCCGTGTTGTTGATTCGTCGCCTCCTTGGGGCGGCCCTGCGGAGGCGACATGAATACCGAACCCCGCAAACACAAGATTCTCATCGTCGATGACGACCTGCGCCTGCGCAGCCAGCTCGAACGTTATCTCACCGACCAAGGTTTTGCCGTCAAGACGGCGCCCGATGCCGTCGGCATGGATCGGGCGCTGGAACGCGAGCTGCATGATCTGCTCGTGCTCGACCTGATGCTGCCCGGCGAGGATGGCCTGGCGATCTGCCGACGCCTGCGCGGGCAGCGCCAGTCCGGCAATGACATCGCGATTCTGATGCTGACCGCCAAGGGCGACGACATCGACCGCATCGTCGGCCTGGAACTCGGCGCCGACGACTACCTGGCCAAACCCTTCAATCCGCGCGAACTGGTGGCGCGCATTCACGCCGTGCTGCGCCGGCGCGCCGCGCCGCCGCCAGCCGGCGCGCCCGCCGCCACGCACGAGGTGGTGCGCTGCGGCCGAGTCGAAATCAATCTGGCCACCCGCGAATTGACGCGCGATGGCGCTGTCACCCTGCTCACCACCGGCGAATTCGGCCTGCTGCAAGTGCTGCTCAAGCACCCGCGCCAGCCGCTGTCGCGCGACAAGCTGATGGAACTGGC
>JAUXNZ010000145.1 GCA_030682595.1 Rhodocyclaceae bacterium
ATCTCGTCCGAGCACACCACCAGGTCGTGTTTTTCCGCGAGGGCGGCGAGTTGCCACAGTTCGTCCTCGCGCCAGGCACGGCCGACCGGGTTGTGCGGATGGCATAACAGGAACAGCCGCGCCGCCTTCATCAGCGTATCCGTGGCGGCGAAATCCCAGCCCCAACCCGTTTCATCGCGGATCAGCGGCATGCTCACAAGACGCCGGCCCGCGTCCAGCGGCGCGGAGAGAAACGGCGGGTAGATCGGCGTGGCCGTGAACACGCCATCCCCAGGCTGGCCGACGGCGCGGCAGGCGACATGCAGCCCCGACACCAACCCCGGCAGCCAGACCAGCCAGTCCGGGTCAATGGCCCATTGATACTCGCGCGCGCAATGCGCGACGACCGCCTCGACCAGCGACGGCACGGGCTGGCCGTAGCCAAACAGACCACTGGAGACGCGCTGCTGCAAGGCCTCGACCACGGCCGGCGGCGCAGGGAAATCCATGTCCGCCACCCACAGCGGGATCACGTCGCGTCCGGCGTATTTGGCCCAGCGGGTGGAATCGGGCGCCGGTTTGAAAGCGCTTTCAGCCAAGGAAAAGTCCATACGCCGGATTTTTTGACTCGTCCCAGTAGCGGTAACCCAGATTCTTGAGGAAGGCGCGGAATTCCTTCATCTCCCTGGGCGGCACCTGCATGCCCACCAGCACGCGGCCGGTGTCGGCGCCGTGGTTGCGGTAGTGGAACAGGCTGATGTTCCAGCCGGCGCTCATCTTGTCGAGGAAGTTCATCAGCGCGCCGGGGCGCTCGGGGAACTCGAAGCGGTAGAGCAGTTCATTCTTCACTTGCGGCGCATGGCCGCCCACCAGGTGGCGAATGTGTAGCTTGGCCATTTCGTCATCGCTCAGATCAAGCGTCGCGTAGCCGTGCTTTTGCAACTGGCCGACCAGCTTCGCCGCCTCGGCGCGGTTGGCAACCTGCATGCCGACGAAGACGTGTGCCGCACCGGCATCGTGAAACCGATAGTTGAACTCGGTGATATTGCGGCCGCCGACCAGGGCCACGAATTGCTTGTAACTGCCGGGCCGTTCCGGCAGGGTGACGGCGAACACCGCCTCGCGCTGCTCGCCGACCTCGGCGCGCTCGGCGACAAAGCGCAGCCGGTCGAAATTCATGTTGGCGCCGGAGGCGACGGCGACCAGCGTTTGGCCTTTCGCCCGGTGCCGCGCGGCCCACGCCTTGGCGCCGGCGATGGCCATGGCGCCGGCCGGCTCGAGGATTGAGCGGGTATCCTCGAAGACATCCTTGATCGCCGCGCAGATGGCATCGGTATCGACCAGCACCATCGCATCGACATGTGCGCGACAGAGGCGGAAGGTTTCCGCGCCGACCTGCCGCACCGCCGCGCCGTCGGCAAACAGGCCAACGCTGTCGAGTTTGATGCGCCGCCCGGCCTGGAGCGAACGGTCCATGGCATCGGCATCGACCGCCTCGACACCGATGATTTGCGTCGTCGGGCGCAGCCGCTTGATGTAGGCCGCCACGCCGCTGATCAGTCCGCCGCCGCCGACCGCGCAGAACACCGCGTCGATCGGGTCCGGGTGCTGGCGCAGGATTTCCATGCCGATGGTGCCTTGGCCGGCGATCACCTCCGGATCGTCGAAGGGATGGACGAAAGTAAGTTTCTGCTGCTGCTCCAATTCAAGCGCATGGGCATGGG
Source organism: Rhodocyclaceae bacterium (assembly GCA_030682595.1). Lineage (GTDB taxonomy): Bacteria > Pseudomonadota > Gammaproteobacteria > Burkholderiales > Rhodocyclaceae > Sulfuricystis. The sequence continues at coordinate 1,704 of JAUXNZ010000145.1, forward strand.
CGACGTCGTAGGCATCGCCATGCAAGATCACCTCTCCGCCCAGTTTCCTCACCGCGTCGATCTTGATTTGCGGCGTGGTGGTCGGCATCACGATCACCGCGCGCAGCCCGAGTTTCCGCGCCGCCAACGCCACCCCCTGGGCATGGTTGCCGGCCGAGGCACAGATCACGCCACGTTTCTTTTGCGCGGGCGTCAGGTGGACGATCTTGTTGTAAGCGCCGCGCAGCTTGAAGCTGAACACCGGCTGCATGTCCTCGCGCTTGAGCAAAATGCGGTTGCCGCTGCGGGCCGAGAGATTGGGCGCCAGCTCGAGCGGCGTTTCGACCGCGACATCATAGACGCGGGCGTTGAGGATTTTTTCGAGGTAATCCATGGTTAACGTGAAATAACGAAATTTGACGCCGGGTTCATTGACGAGCGCAGCGAGCAAGCTTTACCCCCCGCCTCGGGGCGGGGGCTGGGGGTGGGGGTGGGGTCAGCGACCATGAAAGTTAGCGTGAAATCAATCGTAATGATAGCGGCAGGCAATGACGACCAGATCATCACCATCGACGCAATAGACAAGGCGGTTGGTCTCGTCGATACGCCGTGACCAAAATCCCGAGAGGTTTTCTTTCAAGGGCTCGGGCTTGCCAATGCCGTCGAAAGCTTCGCGCAGGCAGTCCTGAATCAGGTTGTTGATCCGCCGCAAGGTTTTGCGATCTTGCCCTAGCCAGTATTGATAATCTTCCCAGGCTGCCTGCGTCCAGGTGATGCGGCTAGGCATCAGCCAGGCTCTGCAAAGTCAGCTTGCCTTGGCGATATTGCTCGACAGACCGGGCCAGATGGGCCGCATTGGCTGGCGACCTCAGCAGATGGACGGTCTCGATCAGGCTGTTGAAGGTATCGAGCGACATCACGACCGCATCGGGCGCATCACGCCGGGCGATCACCGTGTAGTCGGCATCGTCGATAACCTGATCGATGACGGTTTTGAGGCTGTTGCGGGCCTCGGAGAAATTCACGACGCGCATGATATTTGACCTGTGCTAATTATGGGACAAGTGTAAGCCGACGCGACTGCCATTGCAAGGCGATTCGTCCAGGCAGCGCGCGAGGCTGCATGCGGAAAGCCTGCAGGGTTACCATGCGGCATGGACCTCTTCACCTCCCCGGAAGCCGGCCTCTTCGGCCTATTCCTCGCCAGCTTTCTCGCCGCGACACTGCTGCCTGGCGGTTCGGAGGTGGCGCTGGTCGCCCTGCTGCTGGCGCACCCCGAGCAGGCCGCCACCGCGCTGCTGTTGGCCACGCTCGGCAATACGCTGGGGGGCATGACCACCTACGGACTGGGGCGGCTGATCCCGCTAAGTATCGGCGTGACCGAAGGGAACCCCCGTGGGACTGGCGAGATGGCGCCCAGCACGGTGCAATTCACCCGCCGCCATGCCGACACGCTGCGTCGCTGGGGCCCGGCGGTGCTGCTGTTGTCCTGGGCGCCGCTGGCGGGTGACGCGCTGTGCGCCGCCGCCGGCTGGCTGCGCCTGCCGCTGCTGCCCTGCGCGCTATGGATGGCGGCAGGCAAGGGCGCGCGTTATGCGTTCCTGGCCTGGCTGACGCTTTGAGCCCGGCTCAGTCCGGTTTTTTCTTCGGCGGCCGGTGCAATTTCACTATCGTGCCCGGTTTGGGCTGGTCGGTGTAATAGGGTTTTTCGTTCAAGACGCGACCGGCTTCCTTCGCCAGCTCGGCCTCGCGTTCGGCGATCAGGCCGAACAGGTCGCGAATGGAGTGGACGGTACTTTCCTGAAACGGGTGGGGCATGCCCGGTTGGGGCGTTGCGTCCTTGACGATATTACCCAGCACCGTGCGCAGGACACGCAGGATGCGCTGTTCTTTTGAGATGGCCTGATCGGTCACTTGATTGCTCCGGTTGCATTGACAGGCGAAGCTTACTGCAAATGGGTTGTCGCAACGGCCACGTCGCGAGCGGTTAGAATTTACCCCATGACCGCCCGCCTCCGGGAAATTCCCTACAACACCACGTCCTTCTCCGATCGCGAGATCGTCATCCGCCTGCTCGGCGAGGAGGCGTGGGCGGTGCTCGACGTGCTGCGCGGCCAGCGCGTCACCGGGCGTTCGGCGCGCATGCTCTACGAAGTCCTTGGCGACATCTGGGTGGTGCGGCGTAATCCCTATCTCGAAGATGACCTGCTGGATAGCCGCGAGCGACGCGGCGCGCTGATCGGTGCGCTCAAGCACCGCCTCGCCGAGATCGAAAAGCGCCGTGCCGGCAACCAGCCCGTGGCGCAACTGCTGGCGGCGGCCGAAAATGCGGTGGCCGACTTCGAGCGCTGGTTCGACGAGACCGCCGCGCTGCGCAAGAAAGTCATGCAGCGCCTGGCACGCCACACGCGCAAGGACAACATCTGTTTCGACGGCCTCGCGCGCGTCTCGCATGTGACCGATGCGACCGACTGGCGCGTCGAATATCCCTTCGTCGTGCTGACGCCCGACACCGAGG
>JAUXNZ010000150.1 GCA_030682595.1 Rhodocyclaceae bacterium
ACGTCCAGATGACGGTGAAGCTGATTGCGCCGATCGCCATGGAGGATGGCCTGCGCTTCGCGATTCGCGAAGGTGGCCGCACCGTCGGCGCCGGCGTCGTGGCGAAAATCATCGAGTAATTTGTTGCTTTTCTATGGAAAGGGCAGGATAATCCCGCCCTTTCGTTTTCTGGTGCCAGACCGAATACCGGGCACCACTGTTCTTTAAGGACATTTTATGCAGAACCAGAAAATCCGCATTCGCCTGAAGGCGTTTGACTATCGCTTGATCGATCAGTCGGCGATGGAGATTGTGGATACGGCAAAGCGTACCGGCGCTGTTGTGCGTGGCCCGGTCCCGTTGCCCACCAGAATCGAGCGCTACAACATCCTGCGCTCGCCACACGTCAACAAGACATCCAGAGATCAGTTTGAAATCCGCACACATCTGCGCCTGATGGACATCATCGATCCTACCGACAAGACGGTGGATGCGCTGATGAAACTGGATCTTCCGGCCGGTGTCGATGTTGAGATCAAACTGCAGTAAGAGGTATCGGGAGTCAGAGGGCTTGGCTTCCCGCCAGACATAAAAAGAAGTACGTTGGTTGCGACGATATACCGTGGCAACTCTAAATTGAAACAAACTAGCCCGGCCAATCGTAGCCGGATTTAGGAGAAAAAATGAGTCTAGGCCTTGTAGGACGCAAGGTCGGCATGACCCGCATTTTTGCCGAGGACGGTTCGACCGTTCCGGTAACCGTGCTGGATGTGTCGAACAATCGCGTTACACAAATCAAGACGCCTGAAACAGATGGCTATGCCGCAGTTCAGGTAGCCTACGGCAAACGCCGCGTTTCCAGGGTCACCAAAGCCGCAGCCGGGCATTTTGCGAAAGCAGGCGTCGAAGCGGGTACGACGCTGATGGAGTTTCGGGTGGCCGAAGCGCGCGCAGTTCAATTCAAGTTGGGCGAGGTGCTGGCCGCTTCTGTTTTTTCGGTTGGGCAAAAGGTCGACGTGACCGGCGTGTCAATCGGTAAAGGCTACGCCGGCGCCATCAAGCGCCACAACTTTTCATCGAACCGGGCTTCCCACGGTAACTCACGTTCCCACAATGCGCCTGGTTCGATCGGCATGGCGCAGGATCCGGGACGGGTATTCCCAGGCAAACGGATGGCTGGACATCTTGGCGATGTCAAGTGCACCACGCAGAACCTCGAAGTCGTGCGAATTGACGAAGCGCGCCAACTCCTGTTGATCAAAGGGGCTGTCCCGGGTTCGCGCGGTGGTGAAGTCATGGTTCAGCCGGCAGTGAAAGCTGCCGTTGCGAATAAGTGAGGCCCCCATGGAACTGAAACTCATTAATGAGCAGGGTGAATTGGGCGCAACCACGGGCACAACAATCACCGTGTCCGACGGCTTGTTCGGCCGGGATTACAACGAGTCCCTGGTGCATCAATTGGTGGTCGCCTATCAGGCGAATGCGCGTGCCGGCAATCGCGCCCAGCTGACCCGCTCGGAAGTCAGGCATAGTACGAAGAAGCCGTGGAAACAAAAAGGCACGGGCAGAGCGCGTATCGGCACGACGGCAAGCCCTTTGTGGAGAAGCGGAGGTCGTGCATTCCCGAATTCTCCCGATGAAAACTTTTCCCATAAAGTTAATCGGAAAATGTATCGCGCGGGCATTGCCGCAATCCTCTCCCAGCTTGCGCGCGAAGAGCGGCTTACCGTGGTTGAAAGTTTTACCATTGAGGCGCCGAAGACGCGCCTGGTTATGCAAAAACTCAAAAGCCTGGGTATTGAATCAGCGCTGCTGGTTACCGACGACCTGAATGACAACCTGATGTTGGCGTCAAGAAATCTGCCCAATGTTCTGGTGCTTGAGCCCAAGCAGGCCGACCCACTTTCATTGATTCGCTTCCCCCGTGTTGTGATGACCAAGGGTGCAGTTGCAAAACTAGAGGAGCTGCTGGGATGAGCGCTACTCAATTCAATCAGGAACGCTTGCTGCAAATTCTGCTGGCGCCGTTGATTTCTGAAAAGGCGACGATGCTCGCGGAGCGTAGCAACCAGGTCATCTTCGTGGTGGTGCCAGACGCTACCAAGCCGGAAATCAAGGCGGCAGTCGAAATGCTGTTCAAGGTTCGCGTGACGAGTGTGCAGGTGGCCAACGCCAAGGGCAAAAGCAAGCGCTTTGGTCGGACCATGGGCCGTCGTAGTGATGTCCGCAAAGCATTCATAAGTCTTGAAGCTGGGCAGGAAATCAATTTCGCAGAAGGAGTTGCGTAATGGCCCTCGTAAAAGTCAAGCCCACTTCCCCGGGAAGGCGCGCAGTCGTTAAAGTAGTTAATCCGAATTTGCACAAAGGCCGGCCGCATGACGCCCTGACCGAAAGCAAATTCAGCAAGGCCGGCCGCAATAACCATGGCCATATCACGACGCGTCATCAGGGCGGTGGCCATAAGCAACAGTACCGAGTGATCGATTTCAAGCGCAACAAGGATGGCGTGGTTGCCAAGGTCGAGCGACTTGAGTATGACCCCAACCGCACCGCCAACATTGCACTGCTTTGTTACGCGGATGGCGAGCGTCGTTACATCATTGCACCGAAGGGCATGGTGGTCGGTCAAGAGGTCATCAGTGGCCCCGAAGCACCCATCAAGCCGGGTAACAGCCTGCCGATTCGCAACATACCGGTCGGTAGCACGATTCATTGCATCGAGATCATGCCGGGCAAAGGCGCGCAGATGGCGCGTGCAGCGGGCACTTCCGTCCAACTGCTGGCGCGCGAGGGTTCGTATGCCCAAGTGCGCTTGCGTTCAGGGGAGATTCGTCGCATTCACATCGAGTGTCGTGCAACGATTGGCGAAGTCGGTAATGAAGAAAACAACCTGCGCAAGATCGGCAAGGCAGGCGCAAATCGCTGGCGCGGTATTCGTCCGACGGTGCGCGGTGTCGCCATGAACCCGATTGATCACCCGCATGGTGGCGGTGAGGGACGTACCGGCGAGGGTCGCGTGCCAGTGAGTCCATGGGGACAGCCGGCCAAGGGTTATCGTACTCGCCGCAACAAGCGCACGGACAACATGATTGTTCAGCGCCGTCACAAGCGTTAAGGGGTAAAACATGGCACGTTCAATCAAAAAAGGTCCCTTCGTCGATGACCATCTGTTCAAGAAGGTTGGTGCGGCGCGCGCAGCAAATGACAAGCGTCCGATCAAGACTTGGTCACGTCGATCCACGGTTCTGCCTGATTTCATAGGCCTGACCATTGCCGTGCATAACGGCAAACAACATATCCCCGTGTATGTTTCTGAAAACATGGTGGGCCACAAACTCGGCGAGTTTGCCCTGACGCGGACCTTCAAGGGTCATGCGGCAGGCAAGAAGGCGAAGAAGTAAGGATATGTCAATGGAAACTAATGCTATTTTGCGCGGGGTGCGTCTTTCGGCCCAGAAGGGTCGGCTTGTGGCCGATCTGGTGCGCGGCAAACCGGTCGATCAAGCGCTGAACATCCTCGCCTTCTGTCCAAAAAAAGGTGCGGTGATCGTCAAAAAGGTACTCGAGTCTGCAATCGCGAATGCGGAACACAACGATGCGGCCGATATCGATGCTCTAAAAGTGACGCGTATTTACGTGGAACAAGGCACCGTGCTCAAGCGGTTCACTGCGCGAGCCAAAGGACGAGGCAACCGCATCAGCAAACAGACCTGCCACATTTATGTGACAGTCGGCGAGTAAGGAGCACTCATGGGACAAAAGATTCATCCGACCGGCTTTCGTTTATCAGTCACGCGCGACTGGTCCTCACGCTGGTTTGCGAACTCGAAATCATTTTCCTCCATGCTGGGGGAAGATATCGCGGTGCGCGATTATCTGAAGAAAAAGCTGGCGCACGCATCGGTCGGCCGCGTCGTCATCGAGCGCCCCGCCAAAAACGCGCGGGTTACCGTGTTCAGTGCAAGGCCGGGTGTGGTGATTGGCAAGAAGGGCGAAGACATCGAGCAACTCAAGCTTGAATTGCAACGGCGCATGGGTGTTCCGGTGCATGTCAACATTGAAGAGATTCGCAAGCCGGAAACCGATGCGCAGTTGATTGCCGATTCAATCGCGCAGCAACTCGAGAAACGCATCATGTTTCGCCGGGCGATGAAGCGCGCCATGCAAAATGCCATGCGACTGGGTGCGCAGGGCATCAAGATCATGAGCGCAGGTCGCTTGAACGGCGCTGAAATCGCCCGCACCGAATGGTATAGAGAGGGCCGCGTGCCCCTCCATACCCTGCGTGCCGATATTGATTACGGGACGTCAGAGGCTAAAACCACCTACGGCATTATCGGCATCAAGGTGTGGGTTTTCAAAGGTGAGATCAAGGGTCGCGGTGAAGCTCCGGCTGCGACGGTTGACCAAGCAAGCGAAGAGCCCGCCAAACGCCCGCGCCGTCCAGCCAAGGCCGCGCCGGGTGCAGACAATGATGCGAAGGTATCAGCAGCCCCGCGCCGCACAGCCAAAAAAACGGAGGCACAGGTAGTTGAAGCCAAACCGGAAGCGGCGGGAGGTGCTGAAGCTGCAGTCAAGCCACCGCTCAAGCGGGTGCGAAAAACATCAGCGACCCCTGCCGCTGCGGATACCGCCGGTCAGGATGCCAAGGAGTAATGGAAAATGTTGCAACCCGCACGCAGGAAGTATCGCAAGGAACAAAAGGGCCGTAACACCGGCTTGGCAACACGCGGCGCCAAAGTGAGTTTTGGTGAGTATGGCCTTAAGGCAACCGCCAGAGGACGTTTGACTGCGCGCCAGATCGAGGCCGCGCGCCGCGCTATGACTCGTCATATCAAGCGGGGTGGGCGTATCTGGATCAGAATTTTCCCGGATAAACCCGTCTCTAAAAAACCCGCCGAAGTCCGGATGGGTAATGGCAAGGGGAATCCCGAGTATTGGGTCGCTGAAATTCAGCCGGGCAAAGTGCTGTATGAAATGGATGGCGTTGATGAGGCGCTAGCCCGTGAGGCATTCGAGTTGGCCGCCGCTAAATTGCCGCTCGCCACAACCTTTGTCACACGCCACCTGGGGTAAGCAATGAAAGCAACCGAACTCAGACAAAAAAATGAAGCTGACCTTGGCAAGGAGCTGCTCGAACTGCGCAAGGCCCAGTTCTCTCTGCGTATGCAGCTGGCAACTCAACAGCTCAGCAATACAAGTCAGGTAGGCAAGCTGCGCAAGGACATTGCGCGCATCAAGACAATTCAGCACGAGAGGGCGACTGCAAAATGAACGAAGCAAGCCAGTCTATGCACCGCACCTTGGAGGGGCGGGTGGTCAGCGACAAGATGCAAAAAACCGTAACTGTCTTGATCGAGCGTCGCGTCAAGCACCCGGTTATCGGCAAGGTGATGATCCGCTCGAGAAAGTACCATGCACATATCGATGGACTGACAGCCATCGTTGGCGATCTGGTGCAGATTGAAGAGTGCGCGCCGATTGCCAAAACCAAGGCGTGGCGCGTAACCAAAGTTCTGGAAAAGGGCGCTGTTGCCTGAATTATTTGTTGACATTGATTGGTGGGGTAGATAGAATCCCGCCTCTTTGTCGGAAAGCTGCCGGTGTGATTAGGGCGGGTACCGGTAGAGTTAAGTCCCCTAGGGTTCAATAGCTGGGGTTCCAAAACTAACTGCGTATCCGGTTCGCCAGATGCAGGTTAAGTTGGAGAGTTAAATGATTCAAATGCAGTCACGGCTCGATGTGGCCGACAATACTGGTGCGCGTTCGGTTATGTGCATCAAGGTCATGGGCGGCTCGAAGCGCCGCTATGCGGGTATTGGCGACATCATTAAAGTTAGTATCAAGGATGCCGCGCCGCGCGGTCGCGTTAAAAAAGGCGAAGTGTACAGCGCGGTTGTCGTGCGTACAGCCAAAGGCGTGCGTCGCGCAGACGGCTCCCTCATTAAATTCGACAATAACGCCGCAGTATTGCTCAACAACAAGTTTGAGCCGATTGGTACGCGCATTTTTGGGCCGGTCACGCGTGAATTGCGCACAGAGCGCTTCATGAAGATCGTATCTCTAGCCCCCGAAGTTCTCTAAAAAATGCACTGAACCTGGATCGGGGAAGGAAGCAAATCATGCAAAAGATTCGAAAAGGTGATGATGTCGTCGTCGTCGCTGGGCGGGACAAGGGGAAGCGTGGCTCGGTAATTCAGCGCCTCGACAGCGACATGCTGCTCGTGGGCGGGATTAACCGCGTGAAAAAACACACCAAGCCGAATCCGATGAAAAATCAGCAGGGCGGGATTACCGAGAAGGAAATGCCGATTCACCTGTCCAACGTGGCCCTCTTCAATCCTGCGACGCAAAAAGCTGATCGCGTGGGGATCAAGTTTCTTGAGGATGGGCGCAAGGTCAGGGTATTCAGGTCAAATGGTGAATTGGTCGAGGCTTAAGGGATAGATCATGGCGCGCTTGCAGGAATTTTATAAAGAAGAGGTTGTGCCACGGTTGCATGAGCAGTTCAAATATGCATCTGTGATGGAAGTGCCGCGGATTACAAAGGTCACGCTGAACATGGGTGTGGGCGAAGCTGTCGCGGATAAGAAAGTTCTGGAGAATGCGGTTGGCGACATGACCAAAATCGCCGGTCAGAAGCCCGTGGTTACCAAGGCTCGTAAAGCAATTGCGGGTTTCAAGATTCGCGAGGGTTATCCGATCGGTTGCATGGTGACCTTGCGTGGTACGCGCATGTATGAGTTTCTTGATCGCCTGGTTAGCGTGGCGATGCCGCGGATTCGCGATTTTCGCGGTATTCCCGGAAACAAAGGTTTTGATGGTCGTGGCAACTACAACATTGGTGTCAAGGAGCAAATTATTTTCCCTGAGATCGAATACGACAAGATCGACGCTCTGCGCGGCATGAACATCAGCATCACCACGACGGCGAAAAACGACGAGGAAGCTAAGGCGCTTCTTTCTGCATTCAAGTTCCCTTTTAAGAATTGAGGGAGTTATGGCAAAACTTTCACTTAAGAACCGGGAAGCCAAGCGGACCAAAATGGTTGCAAAGTACGCCGAAAAAAGGGCGCAACTGACGGCTATTTTCAATGACAGCAAGCTTGGCGAAGAGGAACGCATGGAGGCGCGCCTCAAGTTCCAGCAATTGCCGCGAGACTCCAGCCCGGTGCGTCAGCGCATGCGTTGCGCTTTAACTGGACGCCCGCGAGGTGTGTTCAAGAAATTTGGCCTCTGCCGCATGAAGTTGCGCGAATTCGCCATGCGCGGCATGGTGCCGGGCATGACCAAGGCCAGTTGGTAAGGGGTGCGATATGAGTATGACTGATCCAGTCGCTGACATGCTGACGCGAATCCGCAATGGACAAATGGCGGAAAAGCTCGGTGTTTCGATGCCCTCTTCGAAGTTGAAGCTGGCAATAGCGCAAGTTTTGCAGGACGAGGGGTATATCGAGGGGTTTTCTGTTCGCGATGGTGACGGTAAGGCGCAACTCGATATTGAATTGAAATATTACGCAGGCCGTCCGGTTATTGAGCGGATTGAGCGTGTCTCACGCCCTGGCCTGCGGATCTATCGCGGTATGCAGGATTTGCCGAAGGTCATGAACGGCCTGGGGATTGCCATTGTTTCGACGCCAAAGGGTGTAATGACGGACCGCAGGGCGCGCAGTGTCAATGTCGGCGGCGAAGTGCTGTGTATTGTGGCGTAAGGAGTAGCAAATGTCCCGAATCGCCAAAAATCCAGTTGTTCTACCGAAGGGTGTCGAGGCTACCCTGTCCGCCGGTGAAATTACCGTGAAAGGACCTCTCGGTTCACTAACGCAATTTATCCTGCCAGCAGTCACAGTTGATCGAGAGGGCGACGGCATGATGTGTCGCGCAATCGAAAATCAGCCGAATAGTTCCGCAATGTCGGGAACCATGCGGGCGCTCCTGAATAACATGGTCATCGGCGTCACCAAGGGCTTTGAGAAAAAACTCACATTGGTTGGCGTGGGCTATAAGGCGCAGGCACAAGGTTCAAAGCTGAACCTTTCGCTCGGCTTTTCCCATCCAGTGGCGCACGAGATGCCTGAGGGCATCAAGGTTGAAACGCCTACCCAGACGGAAATACTGATCAAGGGTATTGATCGACAGTTGGTCGGACAGGTTGCCGCTGAAGTGCGCGCTTACCGCTCTCCCGAGCCCTACAAAGGCAAGGGTGTTCGTTATTCCGACGAAATTGTTGTTATTAAGGAAACGAAGAAGAAGTAAGTAGAAGTTACTCTGCTTAGCTAGCAAACTAAAAGGTCGAATGATGAACAAAAAAATGGCTCGTCTGCGCAGGGCGCGCAAAACCCGCGCCAAAATTGCGGAGCTCAAGGTGATGCGACTGGCTGTGCATCGTACCAATTGCCACATTTATGCCCAGGTTTACTCCGGGTGTGGTACGGCGGTCCTCGTTGCTGCGTCGACGGTAGAGGCCGAGGTGCGCAAGCAGCAGCCCAATGGCGGCAATGTCGGCGCGGCACAACTCATTGGCAAGCTCATTGCTGAGCGGGCCAAAGAGAAGGGTGTTAGCGAGGTGGCGTTCGATCGATCGGGATTTAACTATCATGGGCGCGTCAAAGCGTTGGCCGACGCGGCCCGCGAAGGCGGACTGAAATTCTAAGCCGGCATTAGAGCGAGATCAAAATGGCTAAACCGCAAAACAGAAAGCAGCAGCAGAACACCGAAGAGCGCGATGATGGCTTGCGCGAAAAAATGGTGGCGATTAATCGTGTCACAAAGGTTGTCAAAGGCGGCCGTATTCTTGGCTTCGCCGCGCTGACCGTGGTTGGTGATGGTGACGGTGGAGTGGGGATGGGCAAAGGCAAGGCGCGCGAAGTGCCGGTCGCCGTCCAGAAGGCGATGGATGAGGCGCGTCGCAAGCTTTCGAAGGTGAGTTTGCGTAATGGCACCCTGCATCACCCGGTAACGGGAAAGCATGGCGCAACCAAGGTGTTGATGTCCCCGGCTGCGGCGGGTACCGGCGTCATTGCCGGTGGTCCGATGCGCGCGGTTTTCGAGGTCATGGGTGTAACGGACGTTGTGGCAAAAGCCCTCGGTTCAACCAATCCATACAACCTCGTGCGGGCGACCATTAAAGGCTTGATGGCCATGAATACCCCAGCCGAAATTGCCGCCAAGCGTGGCAAGAGCGTGCAGGAAATCTTGGAGGCGTAAGCATGGCTGAAATCAGCGTGGCGGAAAAGAAAATCAAGGTGACGCTTGTCAAAAGCGTGATTGGGACGAAGCGGGATCATCGGGCGACGGTGCGCGGCTTGGGTTTGCGCCGCATCAACCATACCTCTCTGCTCCAGGACACTCCTGCGGTTCGCGGGATGATCAAAAAAGTAGCCTATCTAGTGAAGTGCGAGGGTTGAGGCATGCGGCTTAATAATTTGAAACCGGCTGTCGGCGCCAAGCATGCCCCCAAGCGTCCTGGCCGCGGTATTGGAAGTGGCTTGGGTAAAACTGGTGGGCGTGGCCACAAAGGCCAGAAATCACGGGCGGGTGGATTTCATAAGGTTGGCTTCGAAGGCGGCCAAATGCCGTTGCAGCGTCGCTTGCCGAAACGCGGCTTTGTTTCTCTGACGGCCGGGAGAAATGTCGAAGTGCGCTTGTCCGAACTGGAAAAGCTGCCGGTTGAAGATATCGATTTGTTGACGCTGATGCAAGCCGGCGTCATTCCGGCGGATAGTCTGTCCGCCAAGGTTATTCTGTCAGGCGAGTTGACGCGCAAGGTTAATCTCAAAGGCGTTGGCGCCACCAAGGGTGCGCGGGCGGTAATCGAGGCAGCTGGCGGTTCTGTCGCAGATATTGCGGCTGTCACAGTCTAGGCGCCGCCAAGTGTTGATGGTTGGGAGCACAATCCGTGGCTAATGCCGCCGCTACGGCGAATGCACTGGGCAAGGCGGGCAAGTTCGGAGATTTGTGGCGTCGCCTCGGGTTTCTCCTAGCCGCGCTGATCGTATTCCGGATCGGTGCGCATGTACCCGTTCCGGGGATTGACCCGGTGCAACTAGCAGAGCTGTTCAATTCACAGCAGGGTGGAATTCTCGGCGTCTTCAACCTGTTTTCCGGCGGGGCGCTTTCACGCTTTACGATCTTTGCCCTGGGCATCATGCCCTACATCTCTGCCTCGATCATCATGCAGCTGATGACGATTGCCATTCCGACCCTTGAGCAGTTGAAGAAAGAGGGTGAGGCAGGACGTCGCAAGATTACCCAGTACACGCGTTACGGCACTGTGGTGCTCGCCCTGTTTCAGGCCATTGGGATTTCGATTGCACTTGAGATGCAGCCAGGTTTGGTGCTCGATCCGGGTCTGATGTTCCGCTTGACCGCCGTCATGACGTTGGTCACCGGGACAATGTTTCTGATGTGGCTGGGTGAGCAGATCACCGAGCGCGGTCTGGGCAACGGGATCTCGATCATCATCTTCGCCGGCATCGTGGCCGGCCTGCCGAGCGCGCTGGGGGGGTTGTTCGAGTTGGTGCGCACGGGTGCGATGCACCCGCTGACCTCGATCGTGATTTGCATTCTGGTTGTGGTTGTTACCGGTTTTGTTGTGTTCGTGGAACGCGGGCAGCGCAAGATTCTTGTTAACTATGCCAAGCGCCAGGTGGGTAATAAAATATACGGCGGGCAAAGTTCGCACCTGCCCTTGAAATTGAATATGGCCGGCGTCATTCCCCCCATCTTTGCTTCATCGATTATCCTCTTTCCGGCATCGGCGGCGGGTTGGTTCGGGTCGGGTGAGGGCATGCTGTGGCTTAAGGATATTGCGGCAACGCTTTCTCCTGGGCAGCCAGTCTATGTTTTGCTTTACGCAGCAGCCATCATTTTCTTCTGCTTTTTCTATACGGCGCTGGTTTTTAACCCTAAGGATACGGCGGACAACCTAAAGAAGAGCGGCGCTTTTGTTCCCGGCTATCGTCCCGGCGATCAAACGGCCCGCTACATCGACAAAATTCTGATGCGCTTGACGTTGGTTGGCGCCGGATACATAACGCTGGTATGCCTGCTCCCCGAGTTCCTGATCCTTAAATGGAATGTGCCGTTCTATTTCGGTGGAACCTCCTTGCTGATTATTGTTGTCGTGACGATGGACTTCATGGCACAGGTGCAGGCCTACGTCATGTCCCATCAGTACGAAAGTTTGCTGAAAAAAGCTAATTTCAAGGGTGCGGGGATGCCTACCCGATAGCGAGCCGCTTAGCATATTTCGAGCGTCTCAAATAAGTAACAGTGATTGCGGAGAGAAAAGATGAGAGTACAAGCTTCGGTCAAGTGCATTTGCCGTAAATGCAAAATCGTGCGGCGCCACGGCGTGGTGCGTGTGATTTGCGCTGATCCGCGCCACAAGCAACGCCAGGGTTGAAAACGTTTTAATTTTTGTTAAAATCGTCGGTTCGCTTTTTCGAGCGAAGCGGTGATAAGTGAGTGATGTGTCAGTTATGTCAAGAGTAACGTTCAAGGACAAGGTAAGAATATGGCCCGTATTGCAGGCGTAAATATTCCGAATCACCAGCATGCCGAGATTGCGCTAACCGCGATCTACGGCATTGGCCGCTCGCGTGCACAAAAGATTTGTGACGCTGCAGGCATACTGCGTTCGGTCAAAATCAAGGATCTCACCGAAACAGACATGGATCGCCTGCGGGAGCAGGTTGGCAAGGTCGCCGTCGAGGGTGATTTGCGCCGCGAGGTTTCCATGAGCATCAAGCGCCTCATGGACCTGAGCTGCTATCGTGGCGTCAGGCATCGTCGCGGTTTGCCCGTGCGCGGTCAGCGCACGCGCACCAACGCCCGTACCCGCAAGGGCCCCCGGAAGTCGGTTGCCGGCAGCAAGAAATAACCAGCAGGGTATCCAAAATGGCTAAAACGACAGGCAAGGCGACCGCAAAAGTTCGCAAGAAGGTCAAGAAAAATGTTGCCGAGGGCATTGCTCACGTGCATGCATCATTCAACAACACGATCATTACCATCACCGACCGCCAGGGGAACGCGCTTTCCTGGGCAACTTCGGGCGGCGCCGGCTTCAAGGGCTCGCGCAAATCAACGCCATTCGCTGCCCAGGTTGCCGCCGAGGCTGCCGGCAAGGCGGCGCTTGAGTGCGGTATCAAGAACCTCGAAGTGCGCATCAAGGGCCCCGGTCCGGGTCGTGAGTCGGCGGTGCGCGCACTGAATGCCCTGGGGATCAAGATCAGCAGCATTACCGACATCACCCCGATTCCACACAATGGTTGCCGGCCGCCGAAACGGCGCCGCATCTAAGGTCGCAACAAGCAAAATTTAAGGAGACCGCCCAGTGGCCCGCAATCTAGATCCAAAATGCCGTCAGTGTCGCCGTGAGGGAGAGAAGCTTTTCCTCAAGGGCGAAAAGTGTTTTACTGACAAGTGCTCCATCGAGCGCCGTTCGTACGCGCCTGGCCAGCATGGCCAGAAATCAGGCCAGCGCCTATCCGGCTATGGCCAGCAATTGCGCGAGAAGCAGAAAATCCGTCGCCTCTACGGCGTCCTCGAGCGGCAGTTTCGCAAAGTTTTTGCTGAAGCCAGTCGCCGCAAGGGTCAAACCGGCGAGAACCTTTTGCAACTGTTGGAAGGCCGTCTGGATTCCGTCGCTTACCGCATGGGTTTCGGTGCTTCACGGGCCGAGTCGCGCCAGATCGTTCGCCACAATGGTGTTCTGGTCAATGGTAAGCGCGTCAATATTCCATCATTCAACGTCAGCCCCGGTGATACGATCCAGCTGACCGAGGCCACACGTGTGCATCTGCGCACCAAAGCTGCCATGGAAGCCGCCGAGTCGCGTGGTTTTCCCGAGTGGATCGAGGTTGACGTCAAGGCCGGCAAAGGTACTTTCAAGGCTTATCCGGCGCGTGACGAACTGCCGCCTTCCATCAAGGAAGGTCTTGTAGTCGAGTTGTATTCGCGTTAATTCCATTCTCTTGCGCCTGGGGGCATTTTGCCCGCGGGCGCATTTGTCTATTTGAGGAACGAAGATGCAAAGTCACGCGCTTCTAAAACCCCGCATCATCGACGTTCAGGCGCTATCCCCATTGCATGCCCGAGTTGTTATGGAGCCGTTCGAGCGAGGTTACGGCCATACCCTGGGCAATGCGCTGCGGCGCATTCTTTTGTCGTCAATGCCCGGCGCCGCGGTGACCGAGATGACCATCGACGGCGTCCTGCATGAGTACTCGACCCTGGAAGGCATCCGCGAAGATGTCGTGGACATCATGCTGAACCTGAAGGGCGTGGTCATGCGCCTGCACAATCGCGGCGAAACCATTCTGACCTTGTCGAAAAAAGGTGACGGAGCCGAGACCGTGGTTACGGCTGCCGACATCCAGGCCAATCATGATATCGAGATAATCAACCCGGATCACGTGATCGCCCATCTGGCGCCTGGCGGGAAACTGGACATGCAGATCAAGGTCGAGGCGGGCCGTGGTTATGTGCCGGCCAACGTGCGCGCCGCGACACATGAGAGCAAGAGCATTGGCCGTATTCTGGTCGACGCTTCGTTCAGTCCGGTGCGGCGCGTCAGCTATCAGGTCGAAGCCGCCCGCGTAGAGCAGCGTACCGACCTGGACAAGCTGATCATCGATATCGAAACCAATGGCGCGATTGACCCGGAAGAGTCGATTCGCTACGCCGCCAGCATTTTGATGGATCAGTTGTCCGTATTCTCGGATCTCGAAGGCACGCCGATTTCCATCGAGACGCCCAAGCAATCCACGGTTGACCCCATCCTGATGCGTCCGGTCGATGATCTGGAGCTGACGGTGCGCTCAGCGAACTGTCTGAAAGCTGAGAATATCTACTACATCGGCGATCTGATTCAGCGCACTGAAACCGAGCTGTTGAAGACCCCCAACCTGGGCCGCAAGTCGCTCAACGAAATCAAGGAAGTGTTGGCTTCGCGCGGCTTGACGCTCGGCATGAAGCTGGAAAACTGGCCGCCCGCTGGTTTGGAGAAGATGGGATAAGGGGAATCGACCTGTTTTAGTGAAGGCTCATCTTCAGGTGAGCCGGAACTGAAACTGGCTGCCCGCTGGTTTGAAGAAGATGAAATAAAGCTGGTTGGTTTTGTTAGACCGGGCTGTTGTTTGGCCCGTTTTTTGAATAGTAAAACTCACAATAAAAATTAACCGGTCGCAGGCATAGCGCGGCGACCGCATAAGTGAAAGGTAGAAACCATGCGTCACGGTAACGGACTCCGCAAGCTCAATCGTACTTCCTCGCATCGCCTGGCGATGCTGCGCAACATGATGGTTTCGCTGCTGCGCCACGAAGCCATCAAGACCACGCTGCCCAAGGCCAAGGAATTGCGCCGCGTTGTCGAACCGATCATCACGCTGGGCAAGAAGCCGTCGCTGGCCAATCGCCGCCTGGCATTTGATCGGCTGCGTGACCGCGAAATCGTCGCTAAAGTTTTCGACGTTTTCGGCCCGCGTTTCGCCAATCGTAACGGCGGCTATCTGCGTATCCTGAAAATGGGTTTCCGGGTCGGCGACAATGCGCCCATGGCCTATGTCGAACTGCTTGACCGGCCTGAGGAAATTGCCGGAGAGGCGCCCAAGGCTGAATAAGCTTTGAGCTGCACCCGTAAAAAAGCCGACCACTGCGTCGGTTTTTTTACGCGTTGTCGCGATGCGAGATGGCGCAGCTGACTTTCATGATGCGTGATACATCGCCACGCATCATGAAAGTCAGCCTCTTCCTGCGGCCCCCCACCCCCCAGCCCCGGACCGGGGCGGCAAAGTTTGTTCGCTGTGTAAGAGCGAGTTGGAAAGCCGCGCGACTATAACGTTGTCGCGGCGGGGGAGCTGTCTTCTTGTTGTTGCAACAACCACATCTTTGCATAGGCACCGGCGCGTTCAAGCAGTACACGGTGGGTGCCACGTTCGACGATCCGACCCTGATCCAGCACCAGAATTTCGTCGGCGTTCATTACGGTTGACAGGCGGTGGGCGATGATTAGCGTGGTGCGGCCGCGCGCCACCAGATCCAGCTCTGTCTGAATCGATTTTTCGGTCTGCGAGTCGAGTGCAGAGGTGGCCTCGTCGAAAATCAGAATGGGCGGGTTTTTCAGCAGGGTGCGGGCGATGGCGACGCGCTGTTTCTCGCCGCCCGACAGTTTGAGGCCGCGCTCGCCGACGCGGGTTGCATAGCCATCCGGCAGACGCTCGATGAAGGCGTCGAGATGCGCGGCGCGGGCGGCTTCCCTGACTTCATCGAGGCTGGCCGTCGGCCGTCCGTACTGGACGTTGTAGGCCAGGGTATCGTTGAACAGTACAGTGTCCTGGGGGACGATGCCGATGGCGGAACGCAATGAGGCCTGGGTTATTTGACGGATATCCTGGCCATTGATGCGGATTGCCCCGCCCGTGACGTCGTAGAAGCGGAACAGCAGTCGCGCCAGGGTGCTCTTTCCCGCGCCGCTGTGACCGACCACCGCCAGGGTACGTCCGGCCGGAATGTCGAAGCTGACATCCTGCAGGATCGGACGACGCGGTTCGTAGGCAAAGCTGACATTCTCGAAGCGCACCGCGCAGGCACCCTGGGCATCCGGCAGAACCGCGCGGGCATCAGGTGCATCCTGGATTTCGCGGTTCTCGTTCAGCAAACCGAAGAGTTGCTCGATATCTGTCAATGACTGCCGGATCTCGCGGTAGAGGACGCCCAGAAAATTGAGCGGGATGTAAAGCTGAATCAGAAAGGCATTGACCAGGACGATATCGCCGAGCGTCATGCTGCCGTCCGCCACGCCGACGGCGGCGCGCCACATCATCAGTGCCACGCCGACGGCGATGATGGCCGCCTGGCCGAGGTTGAGGTAGGAGAGCGAAACCTGACTCTTCACCTGCGCAGTGGCCCACTTTTGCATCTGCTGGTCGTAACGCGCCTTCTCCCAGCCTTCGTTGTTGAAATACTTGACCGTCTCATAGTTCAGCAGGCTGTCGATGGCGCGGGTGTTGGCTGCCGAATCGAGCTCATTGACTTCGCGGCGAATCTGCACGCGCCAGTTCGACAGCGTGATCGTGAAGACGACATAGACCACCAGTGTTCCGCCGGCGATGAGAACGAAGCTGGGTTCATAGCGTGCCGCCAGGATGCCGAGGACCAGCGCCACCTCGACCAGCGTCGGCAGAATCGAATAGATCGTATAGCTGATGAGGGAGCCGATGGCGCGCGTCCCGCGTTCGATATCGCGCGTCAGCCCGCCGGTCTGGCGTTCCAGATGAAAGCGTAGCGACAGCTGGTGGAGATGCCCGAAAACCTGCAGCGCAATGGCGCGCACCGCTTGCTGCGTGATGCGTGCGAAGAGTAGTTCGCGCAGTTCGGTGAAGAGAGATACGGAAAAGCGCAGCACCCCGTAGGCGGCAATCAAAGCCAGCGGCACCAGCAGCATGACGGGCGCACCGTCGCTGGAACCGCCGCCAGCGGGCGTAAAGCCGTCGATAATGTTCTTGAAAACGAGCGGTACGCCGACGCTGGCTAGTTTGGCAACGATCAGACAAGCCAGCGCCAGCAGAATACGGGTGCGCCACTGAAGCAGATAGGGCAGCAGCGTTTTGACGGTTTGCCAATCGTGACGCTGGTGGTGTTGAGCGGGAGGGGCAGGCAGGGCGGTGTCGCGGCGCATGGTTGAAATTTTAGCAGCGGCACTGCTGCGGTATGATGCGGCGCATGAACGAACACGCCAAAGTGACGATGCCCGACCGGGAGCCGGTGCTGCGGGTGATGCCGATGCCGGCGGACGTCAATGCGTCAGGTGACGTCTTCGGCGGCTGGGTGATGGCTCAGGTGGACATCGCCGGGGCCATTCCCGTGATGCGGCGGGCGCGAGGACGCGTGGCCACCGTGGCGGTAAATTCCTTCCTGTTCAAACAGCCCATTTCGGTGGGCGACGTGGTCAGTTTTTACGCCACCATCACCAAGACCGGCCGTACTTCGATTACCGTCGATGTGCAGGTCTACGCCGAGCGCGACCCGGCGCATCCCATCGTGGTCAAGGTGACCGAGGCGACGCTGACCTATGTTTGCCTGAACGCCGACGGCAGCAAGCGCGAAGTGCCTGCCGCCGAGCAAACTTAAGCGACCACCAGATGTTGCGGGGCCAGTTGCTGGGTGACCAGCGAGACCAGTGTATTCGGCGTGTTCGCGTCGGCACGCCGTTCCGCCGCCGGCTTCTCGGTGGCGCTGGCCTGAGCCTCCATCTGCTCGAATGAGTCGATTTCGGGTTGCACGATGGTGCGCGTGACGCGCGAGCGCTCGGGCGTGGTCTTGAAACACTGGGGTTGCAGCACCTCGATCAGGGTCAGCCGCCTGCGGTTCATTGCGAAAATCCTTTCGTTCAATTTTGATGGGTCATGCTGCGACCATCGATGTGTAGCGGAGGTTCCCCGCTGCCAAGCCTGAATTTGTAAGAGGATGTGAGGGCTGACGGATGAACTTCAAGCAGAAACATGGCGAAAACAACGCCCTGCTCGACTTTTAACGCGATTCACCGGCAGACTATGATGACGATGATGGAATGGATCGCACTCGGCTGGCGCGACGGAATTCTGCTACTGGCAGCGTTCGCCGTCGTCTATCTGGTTGTGATGTTGCTCAAGTTGGTGCAAATTGGCCGGCACCCTCGGGCAGGACGCGAACTGGCGTTTCCCCTGGAGCCTGTAAGTGGCGCTGAAATAACTCCCGAGCCGGCTGACGCCGTCTCCATTTCACGCGGCGCTCCGGCTGACGCCGTCCCCGTGTCACGCGGCGCTCCGGCTGACGCCGTCCCGCCAGCGCCGACTTTTGCAAACCAGTCGCCAGCGCCTGCCTTCGAGTGGGCGGAGGTGAAGGATCTGTTTGGCGCAACTTCTGCGTCCGCGCCGGATGCACCGCCACAGACCGGGTTCGGCGAACACCTGGCCGAACACCTGGCGCGCGCCGAGATGGAAATGGAAGTGCAGCGCATGCGCGCCGAAATGGAACGGATGCGCGCCGAAATGGATGAATTACGCTTGGCGCGGCGCGTGTCGCCGCAATACGCCGAGGCGATGGAACTGGCCCAGCGCGGATTGCCCGCGCAGGCGGTGGCCGACCGCCTGGGAATTTCGCTGGCCGAAGCCGAATTGGTGCATGCCTTGAGCCGCGGCGACAAGAACTTTGCAGAAGGAGAGGATCATGGCAGAGACGAATACGTCCCCAACGACGGACCCGATGAATTCGACAACCGCCGTTTCGGCTGAAGACGATGATGCCCTGAGAAAAAGCCTGCTGTCGCGCATTGCCGTCGCTGGCGTGGTAATCGCCGGTCTGCTGGGCGCTCTGGCCGTGTATGACCTGCTCAACAAACCGCAAGAGTCGGCCATGCCCAAGATGGCCACCGCGCCAACGGCGTTGACTACACCAACGGCGCCGGCAGCGCCCGTCGAACCGCCTGTCGCATCACCTGCTCAATTCGCGGAAGAGAAACCTGCCGAAGTCAAGGATGCCCAGGCGACCGAACCCAAGGCAGAAGAAGGCAAGACCGCCAGCGCCGAGCCGGCAGTCGTGCCGGAGCGCACCGACACGCCGCGCGCGACGGCACCGACCGAGAAGCCACTCAAGGCGGCCAAGCCCGTAACGCCCCCGGCGACCGCCCGTGCCGCCGCGGTCAAGCCGACGCCGCCGGCCGCAGCCCCGCAAAAGCCCGACGCCCAGCGCGAAATCGCCCGCGGCATGCCGGAACGTGCTGCACAGGCGCATGCGCCGGCATCGCGGCCGCTGACGCAGGCGGCCGATACGACGCAGCGCTTTCTGGTGCAGGTCGGCGTGTTCAGCAACCATGCCAATGCCGAAGAACTGGTGGCCCGCCTGCAGCAGGCCGGCATCCCGGCGCAGATCGAATCGCGCGTGCAAGTCGGCCCCTTCGCATCCCGTGCAGAGGCGGATGCCGCCCGCGCCAAACTGAAATCACTGGGCATGGCCGACGGCCTGCTGGTGAGGAGATGAAAA
>JAUXNZ010000155.1 GCA_030682595.1 Rhodocyclaceae bacterium
CTTTCATACAGCAGGGGCTCGAAGGTTTCCGGTTCCTCGCGCAAGTGAAACAGTATTTCATTGGCATGGCGGAAGACATAGCCCATCATGCGTTGCGCCTGCTGCTGCGATTCCCAGACCATTTCACGCCCCCAGACGATCGGCATCCAGCGGCTCGGCGGCAGGTTGTTGGGTGCGATGGCGAGGGCAGTCAGGAAGCCGTCGAGCATGGCAATATCCATGGCCTCCTCGCCCGTCGCATCGGACATGAGGAACTGGTCAAGTTCCTCGATCTCGTCATCGGACAGCGGGCCGGGAGTCTCCTGAAAGGCGGTCATGGCTTGAGGTCCAGTACGGGCGTATCGGCGAAGGCGTCGATGGCGTCGATTTCGATGATGTTGTCGCGCACCGACAGCACATTGACATTGCTTACGGCGATCAGGTTGGGCCGGAACGGCGAGCGCGTGGCAAATACCCCGCGCAAGGGCCGCTCCGGGTCGCCGCGCGGATGCACCTGCAGGATGGCGCGTTCCGCGGGGCTGTCGTTGCGGTCGAACCAGTAGAGCACCCAGAGCGACGACAGCTGATCAACGCCCAGCAGCGCCGGCTGATAGCGCTTGTCGATGACGATGAAAGTCTTGCCCCCAGTTTTCCTGATCCAGCCGACCGGGCTCATCGTATAGGTCGGTGCCTTACCCGTCGCCGTCTCCGTATCGGCCAGAGCCGGAGCACTCCAGCCGGCCCCGCCGGCCAGACCCGCCAGCAGCAGGATGAACGCAAGGCCAAACTGAAACGGAGAATTGCCTTCAGGGTAGGGTTTCATTACGCGTCCTTCAGCGGCTCGCTACGAACGGCAGAAAATCAATGACGCGGGCCGATCAGTTCGATGGCGTAGCCGTCGGGATCGGCAACAAAGGCGATGATCGTGCTCCCGGCGTTCATCGGACCCGCCTCGCGGATCACCTTGCCACCCAGGCGCTTGATCTCGTCACACGCGGCATAGACATCATCGACCTCGATGGCGAGGTGGCCGAAGCCCTTGCCCAGTTCGTAGTGATCGACGCCCCAGTTGTAGGTCAGCTCGATGACGGAGTTCTGGCTTTCCTCGCCATAGCCGACGAAAGCCAGGGTGAACTTGCCTTCCGGATAGTCATTCCGGCGCAGCAATTTCATGCCGAGGACTTCGGTGTAAAAGGCAATCGAGCGATCCAGATTGCCGGTGCGGATCATCGTGTGCAGCAGGCGCATGATTCTGGGTTCCTTCGTGTTTGGTGAGCCGTTATTGTCGCCGCGGGATGCGCGGCTGTCCATCGCCGGAAGCCGGTCAATAGCCCGCCGGCTTGCTGTCGGCATCCTTCAGGCGCTGCTCTGCCTGATTGTTCAGCGTGTCGATCTGATTGACGACCTTCTCCTTGGTTTCTTGCCCCTGCCTGGCTTCCTGAGCCTTCAGCGTCGCCACGGTTGCAGCGGTACCGGCCGTCTCGACGCCGCAGCCCAACAGGAAGATAGTCAGCACGAATGTGAAGATTCTGGTCATTTTCTTCTCCTTTGGTCATTTAAGGTAGCACCGATCAAATCCGTCACACCGACGCGGGCCGGTGTCCAGTTTGTTGATTTTCCAGGATTCCGGCTTGCGCCGGAATGACGAATCTGGATTCGACCAGCATATCGTTAACGCAGTATGGACGAAAGCGCCGTCCCGCCAGCGCCGACTTTTCGTTGAGCCACGATGCACCATCACCGTGAGTCATTCACATCGGCTCGATCATTCCGGCATCATCCTCCTGCGCTTCGCTGACCCGGCGGCTTACCGACCACCCTTGTTGTAGCGCTGGTCTTGCTCATCCGGACAATCACCCCGGTCGCAATTCCTGGCGCGCGGAAACCGCGGTACCGGCGCCGGCGGATATGGCGACAATTGGCGCGGATACAGCAGTCGATTCCTGCCGGCTTCTTCGGCTGCCGCCGTCGCCTTGGCTTCGGCTGCCCGTGCTGCGCGCTCGGCTTCGCTGGCTCGCTGTTCGGCCCGTTCCGAGCGGCGCAGGGCATCCTGCACGGCCTGCTGTTCCTCCTGCTTCTTCCGTTCCGCTTCCAGTGCCTTGCGTTTGACCAGATAGTCGGCGTATTCATCTCCTGTCATGTATTCCTCGGGCCGGTAAGTGCCAGGATGCAGCCGTTCAAACTCGCGCTTGTTCTGTTTGGCGGACTCTTCACGGGCTCTCTGCTCCTGCGGACTGACGGGCGCGTAGCTGCCGAGCACTTTCCCCGGCGGGCAAGGAGAATCCTGCCCGGTCTTTTTCCCTGTCTTGGGATCCTGGCAAAGAAAGTAGCCCCCCGCCATGACTTGCAAGGAGACGAACATCCCGATAAAGATCGCTAAGGTGCCAAACTTGCGCATTATTTTCCGACTCTCAGCATTGCGACACGCTCATTATCTGGCGACGCGCCGGACTTCCTGCCCAATGATCGGTACGGCTACGGAGGGCAGGTCAGACTGAAGGTAAGACTGACAAAACGAAAAAGCCGCAATCCCTTGTAGGATGCGGCTTTCGCGCTTGTACTTGGCGGAGACGCAGGGATTCGAACCCTGGATCCAGGTTTTGCCCAGATGCGCCCTTAGCAGGGGCGTGCCTTCGACCACTCGGCCACGTCTCCAAAGGAGGCGGATGATACCCGTCATCACCTCCACCGGTCAAACTCAGACGGGCGCCTTGTCGAGTCCAAACGCCTGATGCAACGCCCTGACGGCGAGTTCGAGATACTTTTCGTCCACCACAACCGAGATATTGATTTCGGAAGTCGAGATCATCCGGATGTTGATGCCCTCTTCGGCCAGCGCACGGAACATCTGGCTGGCGACGCCGGGGTGCGAACGCATGCCGACACCGACGGCGGAAACCTTGCAGATCTTGTTGTCGCCTTCGATGGCGCGCGCGCCGATGTGCGGCTTGATCTGCTCGTCAAGAATCTTGAAGGTGCGCTCGTAATCGCCACGATTCACGGTGAATGAGAAATCTGTCGTGCCATCATGGCCGACGTTCTGGATGATGACGTCAACGTCGATGTTGGCTTCGGCGATCGGGCCGAGGATTTGCGAGGCGATGCCCGGACGATCCGGCACACCCTGCACGGTGAGCTTGGCTTCGTCGCGATTGAAGGCGATTCCAGAGATGATGGGTTGTTCCATTTGTTTGTCTTCCTCAACGGTGATCAGGGTGCCGGCGGTTTCCTTGCCTTCTTCTTCGAAGCTGGAGAGCACGCGCAACTTGACTTTGTATTTTCCGGCAAATTCGACCGAGCGAATCTGCAGCACTTTGGAGCCGAGGCTCGCCATTTCGAGCATTTCCTCGAAGGTGATGCGATCGAGCTTGCGCGCCTCCGGCACGATGCGCGGGTCGGTGGTGTAGACACCATCGACGTCGGTATAGATCTGGCATTCGTCGGCCTTGAGGGCGGCGGCCAGCGCGACGGCCGTGGTATCCGAGCCACCGCGGCCCAGCGTCGTGATGTTGCCGAACTCATCGACGCCCTGAAAGCCGGCGACGATGATGACCGTGTTGTTGTCGAGGTCGCGCCGCATGCGTTCTTCATCGATCGACAGGATGCGCGCCTTGGTGAACACGCTGTCGGTCAGCACCTTGACCTGGGCGCCGGTGTAGCTTTTGGCATTGACGCCGGCGTCTTGCAGCGCCATCGCCAAGAGCGCGATGGTGACCTGCTCGCCGGTGGAGATCATGACATCAAGCTCGCGCGGGTGCGGGTGCGGAGAAATGCTCTTCGCCAGGGCAATCAGGCGATTGGTTTCGCCGCTCATGGCGGACACCACCACGACCACCTGGTTGCCCTGCGATTTCCAGCGCTTGACGCGCCGGGCCACATCGCGGATGCGATCGGGGCTGCCCATCGAGGTGCCACCGTATTTCTGAACAATTAGCGCCATTTTCTGTCCATAGACTTGCAAAGCCGCGCATTTTATCCGATCGGATCAAGTGCTGAAAATTTTGTTGCCGATGTCTTGTATGGCGCACAAATATCCGATATGCTTGGCCGCTATGACTTCAGTTGTAGCCGATAACTGACTCGTCATATCCAGAAAAGTATCTTATTAAAGGATAACCACATGAAAAACACGGAAAAAGTTGATGCTCGTGAAATTCGCCGCAAGCTGGGCCTGAACCAGCAGCAATTCTGGTCGAAGCTGGGCGTCACCCAAAGCGGCGGCTCACGCTACGAAAGTGGGCGCAACATGCCCCGCCCGGTCCAGCATCTGTTGCGCCTGGTGCATGTCGAGCAAGTCGATATTCAAAAAATCAAGCGCGAGGATTACGAGGTCGTCGAATTCCTGCGGGCGAAGAACGCCGAGCTGTTCAAGGATCTGAAAAAGCAGGCCAAGGTCTGGAAAAAGGGTTGAGCGGACAGCACTTCTGCATCAAGGGCTGACCCGCACGGTCAGCCCGGTTTTACCCCGGATGCGTTCGGCCAGTTCTTCCAGCCAGTCACTCGGCAGGCGCGAGAGACGCGGCGCTTCCGGCTGAAACGAAGGGCGCGCCAAGCCATAGAGGTGAACGCCACCGACGCTGCCTTTCGCCTGGTACAGCAGGTCAAGATAAGCCGCCAGCGCGTCCGATTCGGGTGGTTTGCCGTCCCAGCCGAACAGGCAGGTCTGTACCCAGGTCGAGCACAATTCACCGCATTGCCGCAGGCGGCGCAGCACCGTGGCCGGTTGCAGCGCCACGCCGTTGATGCGCCGCATGTTCGCGGCGTCGCCGGCATCGACCTTGAACCACACCTCCCCCGCCCGCGCCCCGAGCAGGGCGATACCGCGCCGCACCGCAGCCCGTCCGAGCATACTGCCATTGGTGATGAGGCGCAGCCGGGGCGGTTCACCCGGAAATCTGGATGGTGCATCAAGCAGCTGCGCATCGATGCAGCGACCTACCCGTTCCACGGCCGCGGCGAATTCGACAGCCATGGTGGGTTCGCCATTGCCAGAAAAGGCGATATCGACGACCTTCCTTGCCTCTGGCGGCACATGCCGCTCCAGAAAATCCCCCTCATAGAGCTGCCGCAGCATTTCGCGCAACTCGGCCTCGAGCCGGTCCAGATCAATGGGCGGCGGACCGCCACGCCTGAGATCGGGCACCTGACAATAGAGACAACGCCAGTTGCAGGCATTGTTGGGATTAAGGTTGATGCCGACGGAAACACCCCCGGCCCGACGCGAAATTACCGGATAGACGTAGGTCATGCCCGTGCAGTCGCGGTTATGATCTTCAACGGTCAACAAACTTGCTACGGAGCTAGATGTGGAAGGCATGCGAAGAATGGCCGGGAGTGGCTGGGATATACTGCGACGGAAACAAACCTCCCCGGATTATCGCCCATCCCATGCTGATCACGCGCCGTCTTGAATTTGACGCCGGGCATCGCATCCCCGACCACCAAAGCCAGTGCCGTCACCTGCACGGGCACCGCTATGCGCTCGAAATTACGCTCGCCGGCGAAGTCATCGAGGCCGCCGGCGCCCCTGCCAACGGCATGGTGATGGACTTTTCCGAGGTCAAGGCGATTGCCGTGCGCCATGTCGTCGCGGTTTGGGATCACGCCTTTCTGGTCTATCGCCACGACACGCCGATCGTCGAGTTTCTCGCCAGCCTGCCCGGCCACAAGACCGTCGTGCTTGACCGCGTCCCGACCGCCGAAAACCTGGCGCGGATTGCCTTTGAGTTGCTCGACCCGGTCTTTCGTGATGTCTATGGCAACCACCTGCACCTCGAACGGGTGCGTATCTACGAAACTCCCAATTGCTGGGCTGATTGCCGCCGCAGCGATTTTTCTCCGGTGAAACCATGATCCAGCGCACCCCCCTGTACGACAGCCATCTCGCCGCCCACGGCCGCATCGTCAACTTCGCCGACTGGGAAATGCCCATCAACTACGGTTCGCAGATCGAGGAGCATCATGCCGTCCGCCAGGATGCCGGCATGTTCGATGTATCGCACATGCTCGCCATCGATCTCACCGGCGGCGAATCGCAAGCCTTTTTGCGCCGCCTGCTGGCCAACGATGTCGCCAAACTGACCGTGCCCGGCAAGGCGCTCTACTCATGCCTGCTCCAGGAAGATGGCGGTGTCATCGATGACCTGATCGTTTATTTTTTCACCCCGACGCACTACCGCATCGTCGTCAATGCCGGCACGGCCGAAAAGGATCTGGGCTGGATCCAACTCCAGGCCGCCGACTACGCCGTCAGCCTCAAGCCGCGCCGTGACTTGGGCGTGATTGCCGTACAGGGCCCGCGGGCGCGCGAGCGCTTCTGGACGGCCTTTCCGGCCAGCCGCGTGACCAGCGAAGCGCTCGTGCCGTTTCAGGCGGCAGAGTGGAATGACTGGTTGATCGCCCGCACCGGCTACACCGGCGAGGATGGTTTT
>JAUXNZ010000163.1 GCA_030682595.1 Rhodocyclaceae bacterium
TTTTCACGTTAACCCCACCACAGAGCAGCCTTGCCGCCGGGCCGCCCCAAGGCAAGGTGGCACGCGCCGCCAGGCGCAATCCGTACCGCTGCCAAAAAATGCACCCCGTAATACGCGAGCGAAAGCGAGCCGTTAAGAACCCCCCGAGAGGGGGGCGAAGGGGGGCGGGCGTTTAACCCGGCAACGGATCAGCGTTGCCGAGGGCCGTGGTGTTGAGGCCGCCGTCGACGTACATGATCTCGGCGGTAATGCCGCTGGCCAGGTCGGAGAGCAGGAAGGCGGCGGCGTTGCCGACTTCTTCGATGGTGACGTTGCGGCGCAGCGGCGCGTGGTGCGCGTTATAGGCCAGCAACTTGCCGAAGTTGCCGATGCCCGAGGCCGCCAGTGTCTTGATCGGGCCGGCCGAGATGGCGTTGGCACGGATGCCCTGCGGGCCAAGACAGAAAGCGAGATAACGGGTTGCCGCCTCCAGGCTGGCCTTGGCCAGACCCATGGTGTTGTAGTTGGGCAGAGTGCGTTCGGCGCCCAGATACGTCAGCGCCAGCAACGCGGGGTTATTGCCTTTGAGCAACAATGGTCGTGCCGCCTTGGCGAGCGCCGGATAGCTGTATGACGAGATGTCGTGGGCGATGTGGAAGCGCTCGCGGGTTATGCCATCGAGGAAATCGCCCTCGATCGCCTCTCCCGGTGCGTAGGCGATGGAATGCACCAGGCCTTCGAGACCATCCCAATGTTTTGCCAGACCGGTGAACACCGCTTCGATTTGTGCGTCGTCACTGACATCCAGCGGAAAGGTCAGTTCGCTGCCGAATTCATTGGCAAATTTGGTGATGCGATCGAGAAAGCGCTCGTTCTGATAAGTAAACGCAAGCTGCGCGCCCTCGCGATGGCAGGCCTTGGCGATGCCATAAGCGATGGATCGGTTGGACAAGAGGCCGGTGAGAAGAATGCGTTTGCCGGCAAGAAAACCCATGGTAAATCCTCCTTGTGCCATTCCAATGCAAGGCGCGGATTATAGCTGCGATTCCATTACACTTGCCGCCATGCACCGTTTGTCGATTCTGCTTCCGCTCATCCTGCTCATGGGATGCGGCACGGCCTGGAACGATCCGTATCCGGCGGCGGAGCGTGGGCGCAATGTGCTTTACTCGGCGTTTACCGATCGGCCCAAGCATCTCGATCCGGTGCAGTCCTACAGCGCGGACGAAATTACCTTCACGGCGCAGATTTACGAACCGCCCTTGCAGTATCACTATCTGCGGCGGCCGTATGAACTGATTCCCGCGACTGCGACCGCCGTGCCACGGCCGCGCTATCTGGATGCGGCGGGCCAGCCCTTGCCGCAATCCGCTGACGCGGCGCGCATCGCGTTCACCGATTATGTGATTGACATCAAACCGGGCATCCGCTATCAGCCCCATCCGGCATTTGTCGAGCAGCCGGCCGATTTCTCCGGTTTTCATACGCTTGCCGATTTTCCCCGGCGCGGCACGCGCGAGTTGATCGCGGCCGATTATGTTTATGGAATCAAGCGGCTGGCGCATCCGCACTTGCACTCGCCGATTCTTGGCCTGATGGGTGAGTATGTCGTCGGCCTTGCCGCGTTGGCCGATTCCCTCAAAAAGTCGGCGCTGGCCCCGGTTGCCAATGAGCGGCGTGACAACTGGCTGGATCTGCGTGATGTGCCGCTTGCCGGCGTTGAGGTGCTCGATCGTTACACCTATCGCATTCGGATCAAGGGCAAGTACCCGCAATTTCTCTACTGGCTGACCATGCCATTTTTTGCCCCCATGCCATGGGAGGCCGACAGGTTTCACAGCCAGCCGGGCATGGCGGAAAAGAATCTGACGCTCGACTGGTATCCCATTGGCACCGGCCCCTATATGTTGACCGAGAACAATCCGAATGCCCGCATGGTGTTGGAGAAGAATCCGAACTTTCGGGGCGAAACCTATCCCTGCGATGGCGAGGCGGCGGATCGACAGGACGGCTTGCTCGATGATTGCGGCAAGTCCCTGCCGTTCATCGACAAGGTGGTCTTCACGCGCGAGAAGGAGCAGATTCCTTACTGGAACAAGTTCTTGCAGGGTTACTACGATGCATCCGGAATCTCCTCGGACTCCTTCGACCAGGCTATTCAGGTGGGGGCGGGCGGCGATGTTTCCCTGACCGCCGAGATGCGCGAGCAGGGGATTCGCTTGACGACGGCGGTAGCGACGACGAGTTTCTACATGGGGTTCAACATGCTCGATCCTCTGGTTGGCGGTAATGCAGAACCGGCGCGCAAGCTGCGCCAGGCGATTGCCCTGGCTATCGATCAGGAAGAATTCATTTCGATTTTTCAGAATGGGCGCGGGATCGCCGCGCAAGGCCCGATCCCGCCCGGCATTTTTGGTTATCGCACGGGTCGGGAGGGCGTCAATCCAGTGATGTACGACTGGACGCCGGATGGCCCGCGCCGCAAGTCCATTGCGCTGGCCAGGCAGTTGCTCGTCGAGGCCGGCTGGCCGGACGGCCGGCATGCCCAAACGGGCGAACCGTTGGTGGTTCATCTCGACACGACTGCTACCGGCGTGGGGGCGAAGACGCGCATCGACTGGCTGAACAAGCAATTCCAGAAGATCAATGTCCAACTGGTGGTGCGCAGTACCGATTACAACCGGTTTCAGGAAAAGGTGCGCAAGGGCGCGGTGCAATTATTCTATTTGGGCTGGAATGCCGACTATCCCGATCCGGAGAATTTTCTTTTCCTGTTGTACGGTCCGCAGGGCAAGGTCAGGCACAACGGCGAGAATGCCGCCAACTACGCCAATCCTGAATATGACCGGTTGTTCGAACAGATGCGCGCAATGGAGAACAGCCCCGGGCGGCAGGCGTTGATCAATCGCATGATGACGATCCTTCAGGAAGATACGCCCTGGGTTTGGGGTTTCCATCCCAAGGACTACAGCCTGCACCACGCCTGGCTGAAAAACCGCAAGCCCAGCAAGGTTGGCAACAACACGCTTAAGTATCAGCGCGTCGATGCGCCGCTGCGGCAGAGCCTGCGGGATCGCTGGAATCCGCCGGTCATCTGGCCGCTGGGCTTGCTGGCGGCGTTGTTGATAGTGGTGGCGCTGCCGGCAATCCTGAGTCATCGGCGCCGCGAGGCGAGCACGGTGCGGTGATGCTCAGGCTGGGCGGGTCGTTCGCACCAAGTAATTGACGCTGGTATCGTTGCCGAGCTTGTAAGTTTGGGTCAGCGGGTTGTAGCTCATGCCGATGACTTCGGTCACGTCAAGGCCGGCTTGACGGGAAAAGCGGGCGAGTTCCGCCGGGCGGAGGAACTTGGCGTAATCGTGGGTGCCCTTGGGCAGCAGATTGAGAATGTATTCCGCGCCGATCACCGCAAACAAATAGGCCTTGGGGTTGCGGTTGATGGTGGAGAAAAACACCTGGCCACCCGGTTTGACCAGCGCTGCGCAGGCGGCAATGGTGCTGGCCGGGTCGGGGACGTGTTCCAGCATTTCGAGGCAGGTTACGGCGTCGAAACTGGCGGGGGCTTCCGCAGCCAGGGCTTCAGCCGAAACCAGCCGGTAGTCGACAGTGCGGCCGCTTTCCAGCAGGTGGAGCCGGGCGACCCCGAGCGCCTTTTCGGAGAGGTCGATGCCGGTCACGCTGGCGCCGCAACCGGCCATGCCTTCGGTCAGCAGTCCGCCCCCACAGCCGACATCCAGCACCCGTTTGCCGGCTAGTCCCACACAACGATCAATCCAGGCCAGTCGCAGCGGATTGATGTCGTGCAGCGGCTTGAACTCTGAATTCGGGTCCCACCAGCGATGCGCCAGCTCGCTGAATTTGGCTACTTCCTGCGGGTCGACGTTGGCTGCTGTGTTCATTGATGCCTTCCAGAAATTGAAAAGCCCTGCAGTGCAGGGCTTTCCAGTGTGGATGAAGCGAGAGCTTAGTCTTTCGTGCCGATCACTTCGATTTCGACGCGACGGTCAGGCTGCAGGCACTCAATCAGCTTCTTGGACTTGACGACGCTCGTGCCGCACTTGTCGCCAGTAACCGGCTGCTTCTCGCCCTTGCCTTCAGCGTAGATGCGGTTGGCTTCGACGCCCTTGCCGACCAGGTAATCCTTGACCGCGGCGGCGCGGCGCTCGGAGAGTTTCTGGTTGTAGGCATCCGTGCCAATGCGGTCGGTGTGGCCAACGGCGATGATGACTTCCAGCTTGATGCCCTTGATGTCGGCAGTGAGCTTGTTCAGCTTGGCTTTGCCTTCGGCGCGCAGCACTGCCTTGTCGAAGTCGAAGAGCGCATCGGCGGCCAGGGTCACTTTCTGGGCGGCGGGTTTCGGCGCGGCGGCAGCGGGAGCCGGTGCCGGTGCCGGTGCGGCGGCAGGCGCAGCCTTGGGAGCCTCTTTCTTCACCAGATCCGGATCGCACTCGGCGATAGCCATGGCGGGGGTCCAGTAACCGGTGCGCCAGCACAGGCCGGTACCGCTCTTGGCGACAACGCCGCGCTGGTCGACGACGTAGCCGACGGTACCTTTCATGTCAACGCCGGGTGTCTGCGCTTGAGCGGCGAAGCCGATGCTTGCCAAA
>JAUXNZ010000183.1 GCA_030682595.1 Rhodocyclaceae bacterium
CGCCGCGCCAGTGATCATGTTCTTGACGTAGTCGGCGTGGCCCGGACAGTCAACGTGGGCGTAGTGCCGGTTGGCCGTCTCGTATTCAACGTGCGCCGTGTTGATGGTGATGCCGCGCGCCTTCTCTTCCGGCGCCGCATCGATCTGGTCGTAGGCTTTCGCCTCACCACCAAATTTCGCCGCCATGATCGTCGTGATCGCCGCCGTCAACGTCGTCTTGCCATGATCCACGTGCCCAATCGTCCCCACATTCACATGTGGCTTCGTCCGCTCAAATTTGCCTTTTGCCATGATCGATTACCCCAACAAGTCTGGTCCGAGAATAAAAATGGTGCCCATGGGCAGGATCGAACTGCCGACCTCTCCCTTACCAAGGGAGTGCTCTACCACTGAGCTACATGGGCCCGAACATCAGAACAACAGAACAGTAAATACGACGCCGCCTCAACGACCACTATACAGCCACCAGCCAAAAACCTGGAGCGGGCGACGAGGTTCGAACTCGCGACATCTTGCTTGGAAGGCAAGTGCTCTACCAGCTGAGCTACACCCGCTTCGATCCAACCACACCCACACCCGACAAACCACCGCCGCCATCTTTCCGGCAGCAGCCAGTCAGTGCCAACATACTGCGATATTCCTTGGTGGAGGGGGAAGGATTCGAACCTTCGAAGGCTGTGCCGTCAGATTTACAGTCTGATCCCTTTGACCGCTCGGGAACCCCTCCAGCGAAACAACCCGAGATTATGGATGAAACCTACCCTCGCTGTCAATGTCGTGTCGCGAGAAGTTTTCCCCGGCGTAGAATGACTCGGATGAATACGGTTTCCCGCTTGCCCGCCGATTTAACCACAGCGCTCGCTGCGCACTTTGGCGACCGTTTCACGATCAACCCTGGCGTCTGCGCGCATCACGGCAAGGATGAGTCCTCATTACCCGCTGCGCCCCCGGAAGGAGTGGTGTTCGCGCTGACAACCGAAGAAGTCAGCGCGATTGTCACCCTGTGTCATGCCCACCGCGTGCCGGTGATTGCCTATGGTGCAGGAACGTCGCTTGAGGGGCATTTGCATGCTGTCAAGGGCGGCGTCTGCATCGATCTGTCGGGCATGAACCGGGTGCTGTCGGTGCGCCCGGAGGATCTTGATGCAAGCGTCGAGCCCGGCGTCACCCGCAAGGCGCTGAATGCCGCCCTGCACGGCAGCGGCCTGTTTTTCCCCATCGATCCTGGTGCCGACGCCAGCATTGGCGGGATGGCCGCCACGCGCGCCTCCGGCACCAACGCGGTACGCTACGGCACGATGCGCGAAAGCGTGCTGGCGATGACCGTGGTACTGGCCGATGGCCGGATCATCCAGACCGGCACGCGCGCGAAAAAATCGGCCGCCGGTTACGACCTGACCCGCCTGTTCGTCGGCGCGGAAGGCACGCTCGGCATCATCACCGAACTGACGGTGCGCCTGCACCCACTGCCCGAAGCGATTGCCGCCGCGACATGCGCTTTCCCCTCCATCGCCGCCGCCGTCACCACGGTGATTCAAGCCATCCAGCTGGGGATTCCCGTTGCGCGCATCGAACTGCTCGATGCACTTTCGATCACTGCCATCAACCGCTACAGCAAGACCACTCTCCGCGAGGCGCCGACGCTGTTTTTCGAGTTGCACGGTTCACCCGCCGGCGTCGCCGAGCAGACGCAGGCGATACAGGAACTCGTCAGCGAACACGGCGGCATGGATTTCGCCTGGGCCGACCGCCCCGAGGAGCGCTCGCGCCTGTGGCAGGCGCGGCACGACGCCTATTACGCCTGCCTTGGCCTGTGTCCCGGTGCCCGTTCGCTCACCACCGACGTCTGCGTACCGATCTCGCGGCTGGCGGAATGCATTGCCGCGTCGCTCGACGACCTCGCCCGGACTGGTTTGGTCGCCCCCCTCCTCGGCCATGTGGGCGATGGCAATTTTCACATGCTGTTACTGGTCAATCCCGAGGACGCTGCAGCACTCGGACAGGCCAGGGAATTCGCCCAACGCCTGGCGGAGCGCGCCATTGCCATGGACGGCACCTGCACGGGCGAACATGGCATCGGCCTGGGTAAACGCAAATACATGGTCATGGAACATGGCGCGGCGGCACTCACGGCCATGCGCGCCATCAAGCAGGCGCTCGATCCGCACAACCTGATGAATCCGGGCAAGATTCTGCCCGACTAGCGGCCTGGCGAGGAACCGCCATTCCAGTGCGCAAACACCCGCCGGACAGGTCTGAATCATCCCCCTTCGCCGCGGCCCTGCTGGCACAAGCGGGCGGCGTGGCGACTGTCCTGGTGCTGGCCTTTGCGCTGACCCAGACAACTCAACTTGGTTTCTGGCAATTCCCGCTCGTCCCGGCCCTCATCCAGGGAATGGCCGCCGCCTTGATTGCCCTCTGGCAGCGCGCACCGCGCTGGTGGCTGCCGATCCATCTTGGCTTTGCGCCACTGGCCGTCGCCGTGCATGGCCTCGACATCGCCCCCGGCTGGTTTCTCGCCGCCTTTGTCCTGTCCCTGCTGATTTTCTGGCGTACCGACCAAAGCCGTGTGCCGCTGTATCTGAGCAACCGCCGCACGGCGGTGGCGCTGGTGGCACAGTTGCCAGCGGCACCCATCAAGCTGATCGACCTCGGCTGCGGCACTGGCAGCCTGCTGCGGCATTTGGCCAAAGCACGCCCTGATTGTCGCTTTGTCGGCATCGAACACGCTCCCCTGCCCTGGCTGCTGGCCCGGATATCCACCCGCGGACTAGCCAACGTGACGGTGCGGCGCGGGGATTTCTGGCAGGAACCGCTGGGTAGCTACGATTTCGTTTATGCCTTTCTTTCCCCCGCACCCATGCCCCGCCTTTGGCGCAAGGCCTGCGCCGAAATGGCGCCAGGCGCCACCTTGGTCAGCAACAGCTTCGCCGTACCGGACATCGAGCCTGCCAGCGTGGTCGAAGTAACTGATCGCCGCGCAACCCGGCTTTACCTTTACCGGATAAGAAAACGCCGGGCCGCCCCAAGTTTTCTTGCCCCTTGAGGGGAAGAACCGAGCGCAGCTAGGTTTGCGGGGTGGGGGTCAATTAAGACGACGATTCCGCTGCATTTCCAGCCATCCCCGACCGCCCCGATCGCCAATAATGCCCTCCGTAGCGCAGGAGGCAATATGGCGGACATCATCTGTGTAATCGGTAACAAGGGCGGGACGGGAAAAACCACGCTGTCGCACATGCTTTGTCAGGGCATGGGCCTGCTCGGGCAGCGCTCGGTATGCGTCCTGACGGACACGCATCGCGAACCGCTCGACCCGACCGAGCGGCGTTATCTCATCGCCGACGCCCGCTCGCGCGAAGCGCTGAACAAGGTGGTGGACAAAGTGCGCAGCCTGAAGGCCTGGCTGGGCGTGATCGATGGCGGCGGCAACCGCACCGAGATGGACCGGCGCCTGTATGGCGTGGCGGACCTCGTGTTG
This sequence comes from Rhodocyclaceae bacterium, assembly GCA_030682595.1. GTDB lineage: Bacteria > Pseudomonadota > Gammaproteobacteria > Burkholderiales > Rhodocyclaceae > Sulfuricystis. The sequence continues at coordinate 3,479 of JAUXNZ010000183.1, forward strand.
CTGCCCTTCCGCGACTCGCACGAAGACATCCGGACGGTCATCCGCGACCTGGAAATGTTCCCGCGCGCCTACGCCATTCCCACGCAGTGGCCCACCAACGCATGGCAGCGCGAGGCCGCTGAAAGAACCGTCGCGGAACTGCTGGCGCCCTACCGCGATCGCATTCTCGATCCGGTGTTCAGCCTGTCGTCCAGCAAATTTCTACTGCAAAAAACCTTGCCGCCGGGGCTGCCCACGCCGCTGGCCAACGCCTGCCGCGCAGTCGCCCATCAGGTGGTCGACCTGCTGCAGTTGCCGCTGGAAGATGACGAACCGCTGCCGGAACTCGGCGGCCGTCCGCTAGCTACGCCGCAACCGCAGCCGCTACAGCGGGTCATGGCGGTGGCCGCCTGATCCTTCTACGTGAAAATACTGCGTTTGCGCCGGGCCGCCCCAAGCAAACGCGGCCCGCGGCGCCAGCCGCAACCCGCACCAATACCCATAGAAGAGACCCGTAACGCGCGCGCGCAGCGCGCCAATTAGAACCACCCGCGAGGGGGGCGAAGGGGGCGGTCGTTATTTCCTGCCCTGCGCGACGAGCAGGGCCTGAGAGCGATTGCCCACACCCAGCGCCTTGAAAATCGCCGAGACGTGGATTTCACCGTGCCTTCGGTCACGTCAAGCAAGGCGCCGATTTCGCGATTGGTCTTGCCTTCGGCCAGCAGTTCAAGCACCCGCGCCTGACTTTTGGTAAGGCCGAAACGTTCGGCCACGGTCTTGGGTCGGCGGCGCTTGCCGGTCAGTTCGCGGAATTCAGGCGGCAACCAGACTTCGCCCGCCAGCACTTCGCGCAGCGCCTCCAGCAGAGTGTCGGTCGGACTGGCCTTGGAAACGAAGCCTGCCGCCCCGTGGCGCATGGTTTTCAGCACGGTTTCACCATCATCCAGCGCCGACAGGACCACCACCGGAATATGCGGATGACGTTTGCGGATCACGCCCAGGAAGGCCATCCCGCCCGTTCCCGGCAACATCAGGTCGAGCAGGATCAGGTCGAAATCGTCGCTGGCCGTCAGCAGTCGCGTCGCGTCATCGGCATCCCGGGCGCCCAGAATCTCGGCGGGCGTCCCGCCTTCTTCCAGACCCTTCAAGGCCAGCAACAGACCCTCGCGCACCAGCGTATGGTCTTCAATTACCAGGATTCGCACTTGCCTTCCCCTTTTCGAATGGGGCTATCATAAGCGCTAACTCATATTCCTGTCGAGGCCCGTCCATGACCAACACAACACCCAACGATCCACTGGAATTTCTCAAAGGCATGTGGGGCAACATGGGCTTTTCGCTGCCCGGCATGGTGACGCCCACGCTCGACACCGACGAGCTGGGCAAACGCATCGCTGATCTGAAAGCCGTCGAAGGCTGGCTCAAATCGAACCTGAGTCTGCTGCAAATGACGATTCAAGGTCTCGAAATGCAGCGCATCACACTGCAAACCCTGCAGCAGATGAGCCAGTCCGCGCCGGATGGCGAAAGCAGCGCGCCCAACCCCTTCCTCAACCCGGCTGCCTGGCCGATGCCGTGGAATATGCCGGGCGGCATGAGCAGTACGGCAACGCCCGCACCACCGGCCGAAGCGGCACCGGAAACGCCAGCGCAAGGCGCAACATCACGCCCGAAGGGCAAGCCAAAGCGGTAAAGTCAGCATACCCAGCAGGGTGCTGGCCGAAATCAGCCAGGCCACGCGTGGGCCGTCACCGCCCATGCGCTGAGCCAGGATGTAGGCCGAAGAGGCCGTCGGCAATGCGGCAAAGGCCAGCGCAATGTCGAAATGAATACCCTCAAGTCCGCTGTAAAGGGCCGCCGCCAGCGCTATCGCCGGCATCGCCAGCAGCTTGATTCCCAGGAAATAGGCGGCTGCGCCGCGCCCTGTCGCACCCAGCGTGCCGCGCAACCGGAGCGCCGCGCCCACGGCCAGGAGGCCCAGAGCAATCGCCGCCTCGGCGAGCCGGCCCAGAAACTGCCCGGCCGGGGCGGGCAGGCTCAAGCCCGCCAGGTTCCACGCCAACGCGGCCAAAGTGGCCAGGAGCAGCGGGTTCTTCGCCAGTTCGCGCCACACCGACATCTCGCCGTGGCGCGCCAGCATCCAGACCGCCGCCAGGTTGGCGAGCGGCACCATACCGCCGGCCAGGAGGCCCATCGCCGCGATGCCCGCCGCGCCATGCAGCTTGGCGGCAACCGCCAGGCCGATGTAGGAGTTGAAACGAAAGGCGCACTGAAACTGCGAAGCGAAGGAAATCGGCGTCAGCGCGAACAGCGGCCGGGCCAGCAGCGCCAACAGCATCGCCCCCAGCATTGCCGTCGCGCCAACGCCGATCAGGGGTATCGCGGCGGATGACAGCGGCGTCTTGGTAATGGCGTTGAACAGCAGCGCCGGAAACAGCACGAAGTAAATCAGCTTTTCCAGCCCCGTCCAGAAATGGTCGCCCAGCGCCATCCAGCGCCGCAGGCCAAAGCCCAGCAGGATCAGCGCGAAATCCGGCAGGAGCGTGAGGACGGTATTCACAAAGTGCTCAGATCACGCCGCTGGCACGTAACATGTCAATCTCATCATCCGCAAAACCGACTTCACGCAGGATCGCCGCCCCGTCGGCGCCGACTGCCGGCGTCGCCCCGCTGGCTTCATGTTTTGGCGCGGGGCTGCGCACTGCGAAATCGTAATCCGACAGTTTTAGCGGCGGGGCAAATTGCCGCAGGCCATCGACTTCGCGCAGCATGCTGCGCGCTTGCAGCTGTGGATGGCGCATCGCTTCCTCGAACGTCAGCACCGGTGTCACGCCGCAGTCGACGCGCTCGAACAACGCCGCCCAGTGATCGAGCGGCTGACTGGTAAACAGCGTTTCGAGTGCGGCGCGGGTTCGCTCCCCGTCTGCGCCGCGCATCAGTCCGCGGGGCTTGAGTTCCGGCTTGCCGATGGCATCACAGAACAGGTGCCAGAATTTCGGCTCGAGCGCACCCACCGCCATGAAACGGCCATCCTGCGTTCGATAGAGACCATAGCCGGGCAGTCCGCCATCGAGATCGTCGCTACCGCGCGGCAGGGTTTGCCCGCGCCCCAGCACCGAGAGCAGCGCCGAATACCCATGGGCAAAGCTTGCATCGGTCATCGACACATCGACGTAGCGGCCCGTGCCGCTGGCCCTGGCACCGATCACCGCGGCAAGTATGCCCATGGCCGCTGTCAATGCGCCGCCCAGCAGGTCACCGATCTGCAGGTTGGGAATCGCCGGTGCGCCGTCCGCGACGCCGATCTGATCCAGCACCCCCGAGGTGGCGATGTAATTCAGGTCATGCCCGGCGCGATCACGCCACGGGCCGTCCTGGCCGTAGCCGGTAATGGCGCAATAGACGATGCGCGGATTGATCTCCTTCACGACGGCATAGCCGACGCCCAGGCGGTCGACCACGCCAGGCCGAAAGCTCTCGACAATCACGTCGGCCTCACGCGCGAGACGCAGGAATACCGCCACCCCGGACGACTGCTTGAGGTCGAGCCGCAGTCCGCGTTTATTCCGGTTAACGATGCGGAAGAAATAGCTGTCCTCGCCTGGCGCCGCACCCAGCCCCATCGTGCGGGCATAGTCGCCAGCCCCGGTGTCCTCGATCTTGATCACCTCGGCGCCCAGATCGGCCAGATGGAGCGTGCAGACCGGCCCCGGCAGCAGGCGCGTCAGGTCGAGTATCTTGATGCCGGCCAGCGGAGCCGGAGGGGTTGTCGTCATGCGGACATTTTATGCCGGCCAGCCAGTGCAATGAAAACATTGCGCTACCGCACAAATACTGAAACGCTCGCCCTGCCGTCCCTGGAAACCCGGGTGGCGATACTGCCCAGTTAAGTGAATGGCCTGCTATTTCCCGGCACTTCTGATTGATAATTACGAGATGCGTTATTACTTCAAACGAATGGGCAGCAAGGCAGCCAGCCCGCCGCGCCGGCCCTGGACGAAAATTGCCTGGTCCGGCCTGGGCGCCTTTGTGGGCATCTACCTGGTGGCGACATTGAGCAAGTTCGTCAGCAGTGACATCACCGACCACCTGTTCCTGATCGGTTCATTCGGCGCCTCGGCGGTGCTGCTGTATGGCGCGCCACAGGCCGAATTCTCGCAACCGCGCAATCTGGTCGGCGGGCATGTGTTGAGCGCGCTGATCGGCATTACGCTTTACAAGCTGTTCCCCGAGCCGGTCGCTCTGGTCAGCGCACTGGCGGTTGCGCTATCCATCATTGCCATGCACGCCACCCGCACCTTGCATCCGCCCGGCGGCGCGACGGCGTTGATCGCGGTAAGCGGCAGTTCCAACAGCCACTTGCTGGGGTATGGCTTCGTGCTGGCGCCCGTGGCGCTGGGAGCGCTGGTCATGCTGCTGGTGGCACTGGTGATCAACAATCTTTCGAGCAACCCGAAACGTCACTATCCGGTGTACTGGGTCTGAGCCTTTCCTTTTCACGAATGCATCGCAAACAAATATCAGGGCTTCACCGTACACCAAGACATGCATTTCTTTCCTGAAAGGTTTTTCGATGGCGATTCCCTGGCTTGCGGTACTGAAAATCGTCCCCTGGAAGGAGGTCATCAGCAATGCCCCCGCGGTTGCCGATGGCGCGAAGAAACTGTGGAACAACGTCGGCAAGAAACCTGCCGCCCCAGCCGCGCCGGCAGAGCGCACCGCGGCCCGGCCGCCGTCGGACAGCGAAGTCATCGCCGCACTGCAGGCACGGCTGACAGCAACGGAAGCTGCCACCGCCGACCTGCACAATCAGATGCTCGCGTCCTCCGAACTGATCAAGACGCTGGCCGAGCAGAACACCCAATTGATCAAACGCGTCGAAGCCAACCGCTTGCGTGTGGTCTGGCTGACGGCGGTGATATTTGTCTTCGCCATCGTCGCGGGAGTTGGCCTGACTTGGGCCTTTTCCCGTTGATATCGCCGTAACAGCACGGACGGATAAAGTCGGCTCTGGCAGGACGGCGTCAGTCGTACTTCCGTTCGTCGCTGATGACCTTGCCGTCGTTGGGCAGGCTGTCGGCAAAAACCACCGCCCCGCGCAACTTGGTCAAATCGCGCAGCGAATCGGCAATCGCCGCGGTCAGGGCCGCATCGCCCGTGCCGTTGCTCAGGCAGCAATGCAGCGTCATGGCGTCGGTGCTGTCGGGGTTGGTTACCACCAGTCGCGCCCGGGTGAGTTGCGGATGGCGCTTCACCACCGCCGCAACCTGCTCGGGATGGACGAACATGCCCTTGACCTTGGTGGTCTGATCGGCGCGCCCCAGCCAGCCCTTGATGCGCAGATTGGTGCGGCCGCAGGGCGAGATGCCCGGCAGCACAGCGGACAGATCGCCGGTGCCGAAGCGCAGCAACGGATAGTCGGGATTGAACAACGTGACGACGACCTCGCCGACTTCGCCCGCGGGCAAAGCTTCGCCGGTACCCGGACGGACGATTTCGAGGATGACCTCTTCATCGACGACCAGGCCTTCGCGCGCCGGGGTTTCGTAGGCGATCAGCCCGAGGTCGGCGGTGGCATAGGCCTGGTAGCCATGGATGCCGCGCGCCAGCAAGGCTTCGCGTACCGGCGGCAGGAAGGCTTCACCCGAGACCAGCGCCTTGGTCAGCGCAGGGATTTTCAGGCCGAGTTCGTCGGCCTTCTCAAGCAGGATGCGCAGGAAGGATGGCGTGCCGACATAAGCTGCGGGTTGCAGGTCGGCCATCGCCTGCACCTGCTGTTCGGTCTGCCCGACGCCGCCCGGAAAGACCGTGCAGCCGAGCGCCTGTGCGCCCGCCTCAAGCAACCAGCCGCCCGGCGTCATGTGATACGAAAAACTGTTATGCACCAGATCGCCAGGGCGGATGCCCGCGGCGTAAAGCGCCCGTGCGGTACGCCAGTAGTCGGCGCCGCGGCCTTCGGGTTCGTAGATCGGCCCCGGGGAAGAGAACACCCGGCCGAGCCGGCCCCAAGCGGAAGCCGCCAGCCCGCCGAAAGGACGTTGCTTTTTCTGCAACTCGATCAATTCGTGCTTACGCAGCACCGGCAGTTGCGCCAGCGCGGCGCGCGAGGTAATGCTGGCGGGATCGACGTCGCGCAGGATTGCGGCAAAATACGCCGTATTTGCCTTGGCATGGGCGATCTGCCGTGGCAGACGCGCCAGCAGTGCCGCTTCTCGTTCGGCCGGGTCGCGGGTTTCGCGTGCGTCGAAATGGTCATTCATGCCAGCCAGCGCTTTCTTCTGCGGTAATGCTTGACCTCGCGGAAGCTCTTGCGACCGGCGGAGGACAGGCCGAGGTAGAACTCCTTGACGTCCTCGTTGTTGCGCAATTCCTCAGCCTGACCTTCCATGACGACACGGCCGTTTTCGAGGATGTAGCCGAAATCCGCATAGCGCAGCGCCATGTTGGTGTTCTGCTCGGCCAGCAGGAAGGTCACGCCCTCCTTCTGGTTCAGGTCTTTGACGATCGAAAATACCTCATCGACGATCTGCGGGGCGAGGCCCATCGAAGGCTCGTCGAGCAATACCATGTTCGGATTGGCCATCAGGGCGCGGCCAATGGCGGTCATCTGCTGTTCGCCGCCGGAAGTGTAGGCGGCCTGGCTGGTGCGCCGGGTCTTCAAGCGCGGGAAATAGTTGTAAACCTTTTCGAGGGTCGCGGCTACCGCGGCCTTGCCATCCTTGCGGGTGTAGGCGCCGGTGAGCAGGTTTTCCTCGATGGTCAGGTGGCCGAAGCAGTGGCGGCCTTCCATCACCTGGATGACGCCGCGCTTGACCAGGTCAGCCGGCGTCAGCGCCTCGATGCGCTCGCCACGCAGTTCGATGCTGCCCTTGGTGACCGCGCCGCGCTCACCGGCGAGCAGGTTGCTGACCGCGCGCAGTGTCGTGGTCTTGCCCGCGCCGTTGCCACCCAGCAAGGCGACGATGCCGCGCTCGGGCACGGCAAACGAAACGCCTTTCAGGACGAGGATCACATGGTTGTAGATCACCTCGATGCTATTGACGTTGAGGATGATGTTGGCGTTCGTCATGGGCGCTCTTCGCTGGTCGATACGTTCGGTGCAGGCGGGAACCCGCCACGGCGGGCCCCCGGACTGCGGATTCAACTTACTGCTTGCACTGCTCGGGCGTGCGCGGCGTGATCTTCTTCTCTTCCGCATAGCGGGCCGAAGTCAGCATCACCATCGGGCGGATGACCTTATCGTCAGCCTGATACCAGTCGGAACTGAAGTTCCACTTGCTGCCGTCCCAGGTATGCACGCGCACCCAGCTCGAACCCATGTGATCGAGGCAGGAGGTCTGCACCGGGCGCATCACGCCGGCAAAGCCGAGACCGTCGAGCTTCTTCTGGTCGAGATCAAGATTTTCCAGGCCCCAGCGCGTCTGCTCGCCGGTCATGGTCTTGCCCTTGCCGTAACGCTCCTGCGCCCGCTTGACGCCCTCGACGCCGAGCATCGCGGAAATCAGGCCGCGCATGTATAGCACCGAACCGACCTCATCCTTCGGGCCGGTGCCCTGGCCTTTGGCATGCACCTGGGCCAGGATGTCCTTGACGACCTTCGCGTTCGGCTCGGCGCCGTGTTGCAGGGTCAAGGCGTTGTAGCCTTTCGCCCCCTCGCCGACATCCTTGACATCCGGCTCGGCACCCGCCCACCAGATGCCATACATTTTCTCGCGCGGGTAGCCGGTGGCCTGGGCTTCCTTGAGGGAAGTCGAGTTCATCACACCCCAGCCCCAGAGCAGCACATAATCAGGCCGGTTCTGGCGGATTTGCAGCCAGGTGGATTTCTGTTCGACGCCCGGATGGGCGACCGGCAGCAGCGACAGGTCGAAGCCATGCATCTTGGCGCGCTCCTGCAACAACGGGATCGGCTCCTTGCCATACGGGCTGTCGTGATAAACCAGCGTGATCTTCTTGCCCTTCAGCTTGTCGAAGCCGCCTTCCTTCTTGGCGAGGTGCTGGATCAGGACATCCGCGCCCACCCAGTAAGTGCCCAGCAGCGGGAAGTTCCAAGTGAACACGGCGCCGTTCGCGGATTCGCTGCGGCCGTAGCCGGCGGTGATCAGCGGAATCTTGTCTACCGGCGCCTTTTCGGTCAGCGCGAAGGTCGCGCCCGTGGACAGCGACTGGAACGCCGTCGCGCCGCCGCCCTTGTTCTTCAGTCGTTCATAGCACTCGACACTGCGATCGGTGGCATAGCCGGTTTCGCATTCCTCGTAGGTAGCCTTGACACCGTTGATGCCGCCAGTGGCATTGACCAGCTTGATGTAGTCGACAAAGCCATTGGCCCAGGGTGCGCCGTTCGGTGCATAGGCGCCGGTGCGATAGACCAGCACCGGAAAGAACTGCTCCTGGGCCTGCTTGCCCTTGGCCTGGGCATGGACCGGCGCTGTCAGGGTGAATGACAGGCCCATTGCCGCCAGCGAGACGGCCAGTGCATATTTGCGTAGTTTCATTTGTTTCTCTCCTCTTTCTATGATGGTTATGTACTGCCTTGAAACAAAGAGCAAACATCCCTGCGCGTTCCCCTCAGTGGGGGAACGGCCACAGTCTGAGCTTCTCCTTGGCCGTCGACCACAAGCGGGCAATGCCGTGCGGTTCGACAATCAGGAAGAACACGATGAGCGCGCCGAAAATCATGATTTCGGCATGGGAGACGCCGGCGGTGGAAATCGACACCCCGACCAGAGCGCCCAGCCAGGGCAACATCTGGTTGAGGAAGATCGGCAGGATGACGATGAAGGCGGCGCCGAAGAAACTGCCCATGATCGAACCGAGGCCGCCGATGATGACCATGAACAACAACTGGAAGGAACGGTCGAGCGAGAAGGCCGCCGGCTCCCAGGCGCCAAGGTGCACGAAACCCCACAAGCCGCCGGCCACGCCGAGGAAAAAGGAACTGACGGCGAAGGCCGACAGCTTGGCGTACATCGGCCGGATGCCGATCACCTCGGCGGCGACGTCCATGTCGCGAATCGCCATCCACTGCCGACCGATGGCGCCACGCGTCATGTTTTTCGCCAGCAGGGCGAACACCACCAGAATCAGCAGGCAGAAAAGATACTTCTCCGTCGGTGATTCGACGGGAAACCCGAAGAGGGAAAGGTTGGACACCGACACCGAACCGGATGAAGAGTAGTTGGTGAACCACTTGATACGCAGGAAGGCCCAGTCCCAGAAGAACTGTGCCGCCAGCGTGGCGACCGCCAGATACAGGCCGCGCACCCGCAGGCTGGGCACGCCAAAAAAAACACCAACTGCGGCAGAGGTAAACCCGCCCAGGAGCAGCGCGCCGACCAGTGGCATGCCGTCGACCCGGATAAAGAAGTTGTAAGCCGCGTAAGCGCCCACCGCCATGAAGGCGCCTGCGCCCAGGGTAATCTGTCCGCAGTAACCGACCAGCAGGTTGACGCCGAGCGCGGCCAGCGACAGGATCAGGAACGGGATCAGGATGGAGCGGAACAGATATTCGTCGGCCAGCAGCGGCACGGCGACAAAGGCAAAAACCAGAATGCCGAGAACCGCAACGCGATCCTGGAAAATGGGGAAGATCTGCTGATCGGCCGCGTAGGAGGTCTTGAACTGACCGTTTTCCCTGTAGATCATGGCCCGGCCTCCCCCAGCCCCTCCCTCGCGGGAGGGGAGACTTGCGGCTCGCTGCGCTCGTCAATCACGGGGCGCGTCGCTCCGGCATGGCTGCGGATTGCGGCTGCGCCGCGTGCCGCGTTTGCTTGGGACGGCCCGGCGCAAACGCTACGGCGATTGTTCTTATACCCGATCAATGATTTTCTCCCCAAAGAGCCCCTGCGGCCGGAACAGCAGGAACACCAACGCCAGCATGTAGGCAAACCAGATTTCGATGCCGCCGCCGACCAGCGGCCCGAGATAGACCTCGGAGACCTTCTCGCCGACGCCGATGATGAGGCCGCCGATGATGGCGCCCGGCACCGAGGTGAGGCCGCCCAGGATCACCACCGGCAAGGCCCGCAACGCCACGGTCACCAGCGAGAACTGCACGCCCATTTTGGAGCCCCAGATGATGCCGGCGACCAGCGCGACAACCCCGGCCACGCACCAGACGATCACCCAGATGCGGTTGAGCGGAATGCCGATCGACTGCGCGGCCTGATGGTCGTCGGCCACGGCGCGCAGCGCGCGGCCGGTGGCGGTCTTCTGGAAGAACAGCGCCAGCGCGGCGACCAGCATGGCAGCCACCAGCGCGGCGATGAAGTCTTCCTTGTTGATCAGGAGGCCGCCCGCGAAGACATTCTCCAGCACCATCACCGGCTCCTTCGGCATGCCGACGTCAATCTTGTAAATGTCGCTGCCGAACACGGTCTGGCCGAGGCCATCGATAAAGTAGGCGATGCCCAGCGTCGCCATCAACAGGGTGGCGCCTTCCTGGTTGACCAGGTGGCGCAACACCAGCCGCTCGATCAGCCAGGCCACGGCAAACATGATCAACGCGGCAATGATGAAGGCAAGAATGTTCGCCACCACCGGATTGGCCACGCCGAGCCAGCCGGGAATCCACTCCGAAAAGCGCGCCATCGCCAGCGCCGCAAACAGCACCATCGCGCCCTGGGCGAAGTTGAAGACGCCGGAGGCCTTGAAGATCAGCACGAATCCCAGCGCCACCAGCGAATACAGCATGCCGGTCATCAGGCCGCCAATCAATACTTCGAGAAAAAACCCCATGTCGTCGTGTCCTTTTCCGTCAGTGGCTGGCGCCGAGATAGGCGCTGATGACTTCGGGATTGCCGCGCACCTCGTCCGGCGAACCATCGCCGATCTTCTTGCCGTAATCGAGCACCACGACGCGATCGGATACGTCCATCACCACGCTCATGTCGTGCTCGATCAGCACGATGGTGGTTCCCATCTGATCGTTAACGTCGAGGATGAAGCGGCTCATGTCCTGTTTTTCTTCGATGTTCATGCCCGCCATCGGCTCGTCGAGCAGCAGGATTTGCGGCTCCATCGCCAGCGCACGCGCCAGGTCGACACGCTTTTGCAGGCCATAGGGCAGCCGGCCGACCGGTGTCTTGCGGATGTGCTGGATTTCGAGGAAGTCGATAATTTCCTCGACCTTGGCGCGATGCTCGAGTTCCTCGCGCCGGGCCGCGCCCAAGCGGAACGCCTGCTGGAAGATGTTCGCCTTCATCTTGAGATTGCGCCCGGTCATGATGTTGTCCAGCACGCTCATGCCCTTGAACAGCGCGATGTTCTGGAAGGTGCGGGCAATGCCGGCGCAGGCGGCCTTGTAGGGGTTCATCTGCCTGAAGTGCTCGCCGCGCAAAATGATTTCGCCCGCCTGCGGCCGGTAAACGCCGTTAATGACGTTGAGCATCGAACTCTTGCCCGCGCCATTGGGGCCGATGATGGCGCGGACTTCATGTTCGCGCACCTCGAAGGAAATGTCGGTCAGGGCCTTCACCCCGCCGAAGGACAGGGAAACATTCTGCAGATCGAGGATGACCTCGCCGATTTGTCGCCCCATCAGGCGGCCCTCCCGGTAATGGCGGGAAAAGTTTTGGCATCGCGGATCACCAGATCGGCGGACACCTTGCCCTTGCGGCCGTCCTCGAACTTCACCTCGGTCTCGATGAACTGGCTGGTCTTGCCGCCGTAGAGCGCATCAATCAGTACGGCATACTTCTCGGCGACAAAGCCGCGCCGCACCTTGCGGGTACGGGTCAGTTCATCGTCGTCCGGATCGAGCTCCTTGTGCAGGATCAGGAAGCGGTGGATCTGCGTGTCGGCGACCATGGCGTCATGGGCGAGATCGCCATTCACCTGCTCGATGCATTCCTGGATCAGTGCGTAGACTTCCGGTTTTCCGGCGAGATCGTTATAGCCGGCGTAGGGCATGCCGCGCCGTTCCGCCCAGTTGCCCACCGCACCCATGTCGATGTTGATGAAGGCGCACACCATCGCGCGGCCGTGGCCAAAGGCCACTGCCTCCTTGATGTAGGAAAAGAACTTGAGCTTGTTCTCGATGTAGTTGGGCGCGAACACGGCGCCGTTATCGAGCTTGCCGACATCCTTGGCGCGGTCGATGATCTTGAGGTGGCCCTCGTCATCGAGGAAGCCGGCGTCGCCGGTCATGAAATAGCCTTCGGCATTGATCGATTCGGCCGTCGCGTCGGGGCGCTGGTAATACTCTTTCAACAACATCGGCCCCCTGACCAGAATCTCGCCATTGGCCGCGATCTTGATTTCCACGCGCGGCGCCGGCAGGCCCACCGAGTCGAGCTTGATCTGGCCGTCCGGTTGCAGGCAGACATAGGCGCAGGTTTCGGTCTGACCGTAGAGCTGTTTGAGGTTGATGCCGATCGAACGATAAAAACGGAACAGGTCGGGGCCGATGGCGGCGCCCGCCGTATAGGCAACACGGATGCGGCTCATGCCCAGCACATTTTTCAGCGGGCCATAGACGAGGAGATTGCCCAGCGCATACATGAGGCGATCCTGCATGGCCACTGGCTTGCCATCCAGCACGTCGGCGCCACAACGCTTCGCCACGGCCATGAAGTAGTGGAACAGCTTGCGTTTCAGCGCGCCGGCATCCTCCATGCGGATCATCACCTGCGTCAGCAGGTTTTCGAAAACGCGCGGCGGGGCGAAATAGAAGGTCGGGCCGATCTCGCGCAGATCGGTCAGCACGGTTTCGCTGGACTCCGGGCAATTCACGGTAAAGCCGGCTACCAGCGCCTGCGCGTAGGAAAACAGGTTGTCGCCCACCCAGGCCATCGGCAGGTAGGAGAGGATGTCCTCCTTGTCGGTCAGGGCGTCAAAACCGCAGCCGCCCTCCGCGGCGGCGATCAGCGCGCCGTGCGTCTGGCAGACGCCCTTGGGTTTGCCTGTCGTGCCGGAGGTGTAGAGCATGATCGCCACGTCGTCAGGGCGGCCCCGCGCGATTTCCTGTGCGAGAAAATCCGGCTGGTTGGCATCGAGAGTCTTGCCGACGACCAGCAACTCTTCCAGACCATGCAAAAACGGCTCGGTGTAATGACGCAGGCCGCGCGGATCGTCATAGACGATGTGCAGCAGCGCGGGACACTGCTCCTTGACCTCGAGCAGTTTATCGACCTGCTCCTGGTCCTCGACGATGGCGATGTGGATGCCGGCATCCTGCAGCACAAAGGTCATTTCCTGCGCCACGGCATCCTGGTACATCGGCACGGGAATCCCGCCCAGCATTTGCGTGGCGCACATCGCCCAGTAGAGTCGCGGGCGGTTGTCGCCAATGATGGCGAGGCGGTCGCCGCGCTTGAAGCCGAGTTCGGCCAGCCCGCGGGCCATGCCGCGCACCTCGCGCGCCGCCTCCGCCCAGGTCCAGCTTTGCCAGATGCCCAGATCCTTCTCGCGGATCGCCGGCCGCCCGGGACGCGTGCGGGCGTGCCCCAGCAGCAAGCGTGGAAAGGTGTCCAGCCCCGCGGACACGCCATCCGGCGTGCTGTCCGCTGTCGCAGCAGTCATGCGCAAACCTCCTCCATCCAACAGCCGTCGTATCCCCGGGTAAGCCCGAGTGATCGCGTGTCATGTCTCGATGCCAGCATGGCAGCGAGCCGGTTGGTTCATTTTCCCTGAGCAAACTTTAACCCGGCGAGCTGCCTATAATTGTCGCGTGGCTGACAATTCACCCAAATCACCCCCCCTGACGCTCGACGCGGCCATTGCCCTGTCGCGCTGGGCGCGCGGCCTGTCGGCGACTGAACTCGCGCAGGTGCGCCAGGGCACGACCGAGCGCCGCATCGAAGCCGGCGGCTTCATCTGCCGCAAGGGTGAACCGGCCTCCTGCTGGATCGGCGTCATCGATGGTCTGGCGAAAATGTCCTCCGACTGGGTCACCGGCAAAACCGCTTCCTACGCCGGCATTCCCACCGGCGGCTGGTTCGGCGAAGGCTCGCTGATGAAGACCGAGCTGCGCCGCTACGACGTCATCGCCCTGCGCGCCACGCGCGTCGCCTGCATGAAGCGCGAAACCTTCCACTGGCTGCTCGACCACAGCATCGCCTTCAACCACGCGATGATCGAGCAGATCAACGAGCGCCTCGGCCAGTTCATCGGCCTGCTCGAATCCGAGCGCCTGCTCGACACCGACGCGCGCGTCGCCCGCTGCCTGTGCGCGATGTTCAACCCCGTGCTCTATCCGGGGCAAAATCCCCAGCTCAGCATCTCGCAGGAAGAAATCGGCAACCTCGCCGGCGTGTCGCGCCAGCGCGTCAATCGCTCGCTGAAGATTCTCGAAGACGCCGGCTTTCTGCACATCGAGTACGGCGGACTGAAAATTCTCGATCTCGACGGACTGCGGCGCTTTGGTGGCTAACTTTCATGATGCGTGAAACATCACCCCACATCATGAAAGTCAGCCCCTTCCCATGCCCCCCCCACCCCCAGCCCCCGCCCCGGGGCGGGGGTCGAAGTTTGCTCGCTGCGCTCGCTCATGAACGCGGCGTCAAATTGCGTTTTTCGCGTTAAGCGCCGTCCCGCCAGTGCCGACTTTTGTGAACAGACCCATCGAACTGCTCGCCCCCGCCCGCACCGCCGAGATCGGCCGCGCGGCGATCCTGCATGGCGCGGATGCCGTCTACATCGGCGGGCCGGCCTTTGGCGCACGGCATACCGCCGGCAACGCGATGCACGACATCGCGGCACTGGTCGAATTCGCCCACCGCTTTCATGCCCGCATCTACGTCACGCTCAACACCATCCTCACCGACGCCGAACTGGAACCCGCGCGCAAGTTGGCGCAGGACTGCTGGGATGCCGGTGTGGCCGCGCTGATCGTCCAGGACATGGGCCTGCTGGAACTCGATCTGCCGCCCATTGACCTGCACGCCTCGACGCAATGCGACATCCGCACGCCGGCCAAGGCGCGCTTCCTCGCCGACGCCGGCTTCTCGCAACTGGTTTTGGCGCGCGAGCTGTCGCTCAAGGAAATCGCCGCCGTGCGCGCCGCGCTACCGGACGACGTGATTGTCGAGCACTTCATCCACGGTGCGCTGTGCGTCGCGTTTTCTGGCCAGTGCTACATCAGTCATGCCCAGACGGGCCGCAGCGCCAATCGCGGCGACTGTTCGCAGGCCTGCCGCCTGCCTTACACCTTGCAGGATGGCGCGGGTCGTGTCGTGGCTTTCGAGAAGCATCTGCTCTCGGTGAAGGACAACGACCAGAGCGCCAACCTGCTGCCGCTGATCGAGGCCGGCGTGCAAAGCTTCAAGATCGAAGGGCGTTACAAGGACATCGGCTACGTGAAGAACATCACCGGCCACTATCGGCAACTGCTCGATGGGATTTTCGAACAACATCCCGCTCATTTGCCAACACTCGTCGCCGCATCGAGCGGCGCAGTGACGCTGAAATTCGCGCCGAATCCCGACAAGACCTTCCATCGCGGATCGACGGACTATTTCACCCATGGCCGCAGCAAGGACCCCGCGCACATCGCCGCCTTCGACACGCCCGCCTTCGTCGGCCTGCCAATCGGCAAGGTGGCGAAGATATTCCCGGACGGTTTCGAGATCGCAACGCGGGAAGTGCTGGCGAACGGCGACGGCCTCTCGTGGATGCACAAGCGCACGGCCGTCGGCACGCAGGCGAACCGCGTGGAGCGGACGGGCAACAACCTGTGGCGCATCTGGCCGAACGATTCCATCGACATGCTGCCCGGCCTGAAGATCGGGACAAATCTCAACCGCAACCGCGATCACGCCTGGGAACAGGCGCTGACGAAGGAATCCGCCGAACGCCGCATCGCTGTCGATGCGCTGTTCGCCGAGACAGCCGACGGCTTTGCTCTGACGCTGACCGACAGCGACGGCATCAACGCCACCGTCAACCTCAAGTTCGAGAAACAGCCGACGCAGCATCCCGCGACCGCGGAAGGAAGCCTGCACGAGCAGTTGCGCCGTCTTGGCGGCACCGACTTTTCATTGCGCGATTTCAGCGTCGCATGGTCACAACCCTGGTTTGTGCCAAATTCGGCCGCCAACCAGTTGCGCCGCGACGCCGTCGCCGCGCTGGCAGCGGCGCGCCAGGCCGCCTGCGCGCGTCCGCTGCGCCGCCCGGCCGCCCTGCCACCGACCGCCTATCCGGCGGACACGCTTTCCTATCTCGCCAACGTCCACAACTCGGCCGCCCGCAGGTTCTACGCCCGCCATGGCGTGAGGCTGATCGCTGCCGCCTACGAGGCGCACGAGGAGACGGGCGAAGTCGCGCTGATGATCACCAAGCACTGCCTGCGCCACGCTTTCAACCTTTGTCCGCACCAGGCGAAAGGCATTACCGGCGTGCAGGGACAGATACGCGCCGAGCCGATGACCTTGATCAACGGCAACGAACGGCTGACCCTCACCTTCGACTGCCGCGCCTGCGAGATGCACGTCGTCGGCCGGATCAAGCCGCATCTTCTCGGAAGGAACCAGGCATGAGCAGCGGGCCGACAAAAGATTTCTGGCAGGAACGCTTTGCCAGCGGCACCATTCCTTGGGATCGCGGCGAACCAAATCCGCAACTGGCGCAGTGGCTTGCCGACGGTACGTTTGCGCCCGGCAGCCGCGTCATCGTGCCGGGCTGCGGGCAGGGCTGGGAAGTCGCCGCGCTGGCCGCCGCCGGCTTGGACGTCACCGGCATCGACTTCACCCCCGGCGCATTGGCGATGTGCCAGCAGTTATTGAAACGCGATTGCACGCAGGCCCGGCTCGTCGATGCGGATGTGCTGCACTGGCTGCCGGATGCGCCCGTCGATGCAGTGTTCGAGCAAACCTGCCTGTGCGCGCTGTATCCCGATTTCTGGACGCGCTACGCGGCGCAACTGCACGCCTGGCTCAAGCCCGGCGGCCAGTTGCTCGCGCTCTTCATGCAGGCGCCGCGTCCGGAAAGCGAACTCGGCTTCATCGAAGGCCCGCCCTACCATTGCGACATCAGCGCGATGCGCGCGCTGTTCCCCGCCATGCTGTGGGACTGGCCGAAGCCGCCCTACCCGCGCGTCGACAACACGCGCATCGAGCGCACCGAACTCGCCGTTACGCTAGTGCGCAAATAGCCAGGGCTGCGCCGCCCGGTGCTGCGCCTCGAAGGCCTTGATTGCGTCGGCATGTTGCAGCGTCAGGCCGATTTCGTCGAGACCGTTTTTCAGGCAGTGCTTGCGGTGCGGCGTGATATCGAAGCTGAACCACTCGCCGGCGGGGTTCCGCACGGTCTGCGTTTCCAGGTCGACGCGCAGTTTGTAGCCCTCCTGCGCGGCGCATTCGCGGAACAACTGGTCGACGATCTCGCTGGAGGCAACGATCGGCAGAATGCCGTTCTTGTAGCAGTTGGAAAAGAAGATGTCGGCGAAGGACGGCGCGATGATTACGCGGAAGCCAAAGTCCTCGATGGCCCAGGGCGCGTGCTCGCGGCTGGAGCCGCAGCCGAAGTTGTCGCGGGCGAGCAGCACTTCCGCGCCCTGGTAGCGCGGCTGGTT
>JAUXNZ010000189.1 GCA_030682595.1 Rhodocyclaceae bacterium
GGGGCAGGCGTCGCGCCGCAAATCGGTGCGCCAGAAACTCAATGCCATGGCGCAGGAGTTTCGCGGCTAGAATGTGTTGCTGGTCGACGACTCCATCGTGCGCGGCACCACCAGCCGCGAGATCATCATGATGGCCCGCGAGGCCGGCGCGAAGAAAGTCTACTTCGCCTCGGCCAGTCCGCCGGTGCGCTTTGCCAATGTCTATGGCATAGACATGCCGACGCGCGCCGAACTGATTGCCTCCCATCGCAGCGACGAGGAAATCTGCCGCGAGATCGGCGCCGACGCCCTGATCTACCAGGACCTCGATGCACTGAAAGTTGCCGTAAGCTCCCTCAATCCGGCGCTGACGAACTTCGATACCTCGTGCTTCGATGGTCATTACATCACTAACGACATCAGCGCGGATTACCTGGCCAGCGTTGAAAGCGCACGCGGCAAGCCCGGCCAGCAACACGACAGCCACGATGACGATGGCGAAGGCGGCCAACTGGACCTTAACCTGGTGAGCTCCGCATGAACGATAAATCACACTATCAACTCGACACCCTGGCGGTGCGCGCCGGCCAGGAACGCAGCCAGTTTGGCGAGCATAGCGAGGCGCTTTACCTCACCTCCAGTTTTGTCTTTGCCAGCGCGGCGCAGGCGGCGGCGCGCTTTTCCGGTGAGGAGGAAGGCAACGTCTATTCGCGCTTCACCAATCCCACTGTCACCATGCTGCAGGAGCGGCTGGCCGCCCTGGAAGGTGCCGAGGCCTGCATTGCCACCGCCAGTGGCATGGCAGCGATCCTGGCCACCCTCATGGCGTTGCTCAAGGCCGGTGACCATATCGTTGCCGCACGCGGCATCTTTGGTGCCAGCCAGCAGATGTTCGGCAACATCATGCCGCGTTTCGGCGTCACCACGACATTTGTCACCGGCAGTGCGCCGGCGTCCTTCCAAACCGCGCTACAGCCGAATACCAAACTCGTTTTCGTCGAAACGCCGTCGAACCCGCTCACCGAAGTGTTCGACATCGCCGCGTTGGCCACCATCGCCCATGCGGCGGGCGCGCTGCTCGTGGTCGACAACTGTTTCTGTACGCCAGTATTGCAACGCCCGCTTGAACTGGGCGCCGATCTCATCATTCATTCGGCCACCAAATATCTCGATGGCCAGGGTCGCGTGCTGGGTGGCGCGGTCTGCGGCGGCAAGGGTCCGGTCGAGGAGGTCTTTAAGTTCATGCGCACGGCCGGGCCGACCCTCTCGGCCTTCAACGCCTGGGTCATCCTGAAGGGCCTCGAAACGCTCAAGATCCGCATGCAGGCGCAGTCAGCCAGCGCACTCGATCTCGCGCACCGACTCGAAGCCTTGCCCGGCGTGGCGCGGGTGTTTTATCCTGGCTTGCCCTCGCATCCGCAACATGCACTGGCCATGCGCCAGCAGGCAACGGGCGGCGCGATTGTCGCCTTCGAGGTGAAGGGCGGGCGGACGGCAGCCTGGCGCGTCATCGATGCCTGCCGGATGCTCTCGATCACGGCCAATCTGGGCGACGTGAAAACCACCCTGACCCATCCTGCCTCCACGACCCATGGCCGTATTTCCCCCGAGGCGCGCGCCGAATCCGGCATCACCGAAGGCCTGCTCCGCGTCGCCGTCGGCCTGGAAGCCGTCGACGACATCGAAGCCGACCTGCGGCGCGGCCTGAACTGACCCCCGATTCCCGATTCTTGATTCCTGAAAATGAAACGTTCCCGCTTTACGCGTCGCACCCGACAGACCCCTGATACCGAGGAGTTAATCCGCCTCACCACGCAACTCAGCTTGTCGGGCAGCCGGCTGGAAGATGAATTTTGGGAGCGCAGACTTGCCGGTCTGGTCGAGCGTCTCCTTGCAGGTAATGACGAGGCGGCCTTGAATGCCGCGCTCGATCATCTTTATGGCGCGGGTGGTCGCGCCTATGACGAACTGGCCGACATGGTTGAATCCTGCGCCGAGTGCCGCCACTACATGATCGAGAGTGCCGGCGCCGATCAGGACGTGCTGCTGTTTGCCGCCCCGGTGCTGGCCTGGTCGCGCTACGCCATCCCCTCCGGGCAAATTCCGGCGGACGTGCTGGCCTCCTTGCGCGTGCAACTGCAGGCTCATGTGCTGGCTGCCAATGTGCGCTTTGGCCTGGCCGATTTCTTTTACAGCCCGGATCAGTTGCCGCAAAGTTATAGCGACACGGCGGCGCTGACCGAGAAGCTGACCAAATCGGCCTTGCACGGCCGCGACCTCAAGCTTGATCCGGCGCAAATGCCCGAAACGATCAACTTCTTGTCGGACACGCGTTATTTGATCGGCGTGCTCTGCGCGCCGGCCGGCGGGCCGCTGTTCCGCTGGCAGGAAGAGGACGGTAACCGCACCGAGGCGCACAAGCAGTGGCGCGGGCAGGGCGGTGAAGCGCTCCGCCCGCTCTTGCCCGCCTGTGCGCTCGAGCCCTTGCTGCCGCAGTCATTTCATGCGGCGGTGCGTGAAGCCGACCGCGCATCGCGGCCGTATTCTCTGCGCTCGGCGGTCTCCTTCCTGCAGACCACGCTCAACGTGAATGCCGCCAATCTGCACGCCGTGGTGGCACCTTATTACGATCGGCAACTCGAGGAATTCCGCATCGGTTTTACCGTGGACGCGTCGGCCGACGTGGTGCATGGCGTGGTCTGGCCCCTGCTCGAAAACGAGGACGAGGCCGCCGAGACGCCCGGCCAGATCGAGGCCGTGTTGCGCGAGGCCGGCGTGGCCGAGGTCCTGGTGCTGGACCATCGCTTCCCGCTCGAATATTGCGACGATTGCGGCGCGCCCCTGTATCCGAACCCTGATGGCGAGCCGGTGCACGCCGAACTGCCGGAGCAGGAAGAAGAAGCGGCGCCACGGCATTTGCATTGAAAATCAGCCGTGACCGAGCCCTCGAGTCTTGATGAACTGATCAAGGCCTTGCGCTGCCTGCCCGGTGTCGGGCCCAAGTCCGCCCAGCGCATGGCCTACCACTTGTTGCAGCACAACCCGCAAGGCGCCGAGCGGCTGGGAAAGGCGCTTGTTAACGCCCTGAGAACCCTGCGCCGCTGCGATCGCTGCAATGGTTTCACCGAGGCGGCGATTTGCGATCGTTGTCTGTCCGCCAAGCGGGATACGTCGCAGTTGTGCGTGGTCGAGATGCCGGCGGATCTGAACACGATGGAGCAGACACACGCCTATCGCGGCCTCTATTACGTGCTGATGGGGCGCTTGAGTCCGCTCGACGGCGTCGGGCCGCGCGAACTGGCTTTCGACCGTTTGTTGGCCCGCGCCTGCGACGGTCTGGTGAAAGAGGTGATTCTCGCCACCAACCTGACGCATGAGGGCGAAGCGACGGCGCATCATCTTGCCGAGTTGCTGCACGCCCGTGGCATCAAGGTCAGCCGGATCGCGCGCGGCTTGCCGCTGGGCAGCGAACTTGAATATTCCGATGCCGCCAGCGTGGCGCAGGCGTTGCAGGAACGCCGGGACTACTGATCGGCAACTCCAACCCATTTAGTTCTTTAATCGCGGTACATGCTTCGGTATAATCAGACAGTTTTCAGAAACTGACGATAAAAAAATACAGGAACCTCCCTCCATGAGCTGTGACGATAAAGTGGATTGCGGCAGGCGTCGCTTGCTGGTCGCAACTGCCACCGTGGGTGGCGTGGCCGGCGTGGCGGCAGCCATTCCGTTTGTCAGCACCTTTGCCCCTTCCGAGCGCGCCAAATCCGCCGGCGCCCCCGTCGAGGCCGACATCAGCAAACTGGCGCCAGGCCAGATGATGACCGTCGAATGGCGCGGCAAGCCGGTGTGGATCATCCATCGCACCCCGGAAATGCTCGACACGCTGACCAAGCTGACCGACAAGATGGCCGACCCGAAGTCGGGGCGTCCGATGCAGCCGGGCTACGCCAGGAATGAGCACCGCTCGATCAAGCCCGAGTATCTCGTCGCCATCGGCATCTGCACCCACCTGGGCTGCTCGCCAACGGAAAAGTTCAAGACCGGCGCCGACTCGGGCCTCACTGACGATTGGCAAGGCGGGTTCTTCTGCCCCTGCCATGGTTCGGTCTTCGATCTGGCCGGCCGTGTCTACAAGAACATGCCGGCGCCGGACAATCTCGAAGTTCCCCCGCACGTTTATCTGTCCGACGCCAAGATTTTGATTGGCGAAGACAAGAAGGGAGCCTGAGCATGGGCGCCGCCAACACTGACAAATACAAATCCGACGGCACGGCTGCCGGCGGCCTGCTGGAATGGGTCGATGCCCGTTTTCCCCTGCTGTCGTTGTGGAATGACCATCTGGCCAAGTATTACGCACCGAAGAATTTCAACTTCTGGTATTACTTCGGTTCGCTGGCGATGCTGGTGCTGGGACTGCAGATCATCACCGGCATCTTCCTGACGATGCACTACAAGCCGGACGCCTCGCTCAACGCCTCCGGCATACCGGCGGCCTTTGCCAGCGTCGAGTACATCATGCGCGATGTACCCTGGGGCTGGTTGATCCGCTACATGCACTCCACGGGCGCCTCGCTCTTTTTCATCATCATCTACCTGCACATGTTCCGCGGCATGCTCTACGGCTCATACCGCAAGCCACGCGAGCTGATCTGGATTTTTGGCATGCTGATCTACCTGTGCCTGATGGCGGAAGCCTTTCTGGGTTATCTGCTGCCCTGGGGTCAGTTGTCCTACTGGGGGGCGCAGGTGATTGTGAACATGTTTACCGCTATTCCCCTCATTGGTCCTGATCTGGCCCTGTTGCTGCGCGGCGACTACGTCGTCTCCGATGCCACGCTGAACCGCTTCTTCGCCTTGCACGTCATCGCCATCCCGTTGGCGCTGGTCGCTTTGGTTGCCGCGCATATCATCGCGCTGCACGAGGTCGGTTCCAATAATCCGGACGGTATCGAGATCAAGAAGAAGAAGGGCCCGGACGGCGTCCCGCTTGACGGCATTCCCTTTCACCCGTATTACACGGTGAAGGACATCGTCGGCATCGTGGCCTTTTTGATGGTGTTCGCGTTCGTCATCTTCTTCATGCCGGAAGCCGGCGGCTACTTCCTGGAATTCAACAATTTCTATCCCGCCGATCCACTGGTGACGCCGCCCCATATTGCGCCGCTGTGGTACTTCTCGCCCTATTACTCAATCCTGCGCGCCAACACGGTGAACTTCTTCTGGATCGATGCCAAGCTCTGGGGCGTGATCTTCATGGGTCTGGGCACGGTGATCTTTGCCTTTCTGCCCTGGCTTGACCGCAGTCCGGTCAAGTCGATCCGCTATCGCGGCCCGCTGTTCAAGGGCGCGCTGGCGATCTTCGTCGTCTGCTTCATCACCCTGGGCGTCCTCGGTACGCTGCCGGCAACTCCCGGTCTCACGTTGATTGCGCAGGTCTGCTCCATCCTCTACTTCGCCTTTTTCCTGCTGATGCCGATTTATACGTCGCTCGACAAATGCAAGCCCGAGCCGGAAAGGGTGACTGGATAATGAAAAAACTGCTCGTTGCTCTCCTGTTTGCGCCGTTGCTGGCTTTTGCTGCCGGCGCCGACGTTCGCCTGGACAAGGCACCCGATCGCTCCGGCGATTTGCCCGCCCTGCAAAATGGCGCGAAGGTCTTTGTCAATTACTGCCTCAACTGTCACTCGGCGTCCTATTACCGCTACAACCGCCTCACCGACATCGGCCTGACGGAACAGCAAATCAAGGACAACCTGATGTTCACCGCAGACAAAGTGGGTGAACCCATGACCATCGCGCTGCGGCGCGCCGACGCAAAAGCGTGGTTCGGTGTCGCGCCTCCAGATCTGACCTTGATCGCCCGCGCCCGGACTTCCGCGGCTGGTTCCGGGGCCGACTGGCTCTACACCTATCTGCGCTCCTACCACCGTGACGATTCCCGGCCGACCGGGTGGAACAACCCGGTATTCCCCAACGTCGGCATGCCGCACGCCCTGTGGGAGCTGCAGGGCGAGCAGGTGATGGACGCGGATCACAAACTCGTGTTGGCCAAGCCCGGTCTCATGACCCCGGCTGACTATGACGCCATGGTCGCCGACCTGGTCGGCTTCCTCACCTACGTCGGCGAGCCGATGGCTAATTTCCGCAAGGCACTGGGCGTCGTCGTGCTGATTTTCCTTTTCATCCTGTTTATTGTTTCCTACGCGCTCAAGCGTGAATACTGGAAAGATATTCATTAACCCAACAGCGTGACCATACTGACATGGGACATCGAGATATGAATCCACCCGTCCGTCGCGTGGTGCGTGATTCCGACTATTCTTGGGGAACGAGTGCCATGATGAACCTGTATTCGGGCACGACCTGTCCGTTCAGCCATCGTTGCCGTATCGTTCTCTACGAAAAGCAGATGGACTTTCAGGTGATTGATGTTGACCTGTTCAACAAACCTGAAGACATCGCCGTCATCAACCCGTACAACCGGGTGCCGGTGCTGGTTGATCGCGACCTCGTTCTATATGAATCGAACATCATCAACGAGTACATTGACGAGCGGTTTCCACATCCGCAGTTGATGCCGCCCGATCCGCAAACCCGGGCGAAGGCGCGGCAGTTACTGCATACGATGGAACACGAGCTGTTCAGTCATATCGATGCGCTCGAACGCAACCTGAAGTCGGCGGACAAGTCGCGCGCGCATATCCGCGATCGACTGGTCGAGCTGGTGCCCTTGTTCGCCAAGCAGAAATTCCTGCTCGGCGACGATTTTTCGATGCTTGACGTGGCTATCGCGCCTTTGTTGTGGCGCCTGGATCACTATGGCATCGAATTGCCGAAGTCGGCGGCGGGCGTCATGAAGTTTGCCGAGCGGATTTTCTCGCGTCAGGGATTCATCGATGCGTTGACGCCGTCGGAAAAGGTGATGCGCCGCTGATTTTGGCGGGGCATTGCCTGACGCATTTTCCTGTAGCACGATGGCATCCACCAAGCCGTATCTGATTCGCGCCGTTCACGAATGGTGCCTGGACGAGGGTTTTACGCCTTACCTCGCCGTGCAGGTCGACCCGCGCACCCGCGTGCCGCGCGAATTCGTCAAGGACGGGCAAATCGTTCTGAACGTCGGCGCCGAGGCCGCCCACAAACTGCTGATCGGCAACGAAGAGATCAGCTTTCAGGCTCGCTTCAACGGTGCATCCTTCCCGGTGCTGGTGCCGGTTTCTGCCGTGCTGGCCATCTATGCGCGCGAGAACGGGCAGGGCATGGCTTTCGAGGCCAACCCCGAAAATGCGGCGGGTGAAGAAGTCGGCGCTGGCGGGACGGCGAACCTGGAGAATCTGGAAGCCGCGACTGAAAAAACAGAGCCACCCCCGCCCCGCGGCAGCCACCTGACACGCATCAAATAACAGTGGCGCCCCCAGCACGAATCGAACGTGCGACCCCCTTCTTAGGAGGGGTAAATCCGATTTTACGGTTTTCATGTCAACCGTGCGGCTTTCCGAGCGTTAAAGTTATCTGAATGTATTTTCGGAGGCAAAACGGAGGCAATTATGGCATCTTTCGAGCAGCGGGAATCAGGATTTTGGCAGGCGCGAATCCGGCGCAGGGGTCACGCACCGATCAGTAAATCGTTTCGCTCGAAGTCGGACGCTGAGGCATGGGCACGAAAGACTGAGAGCGAGCTTGAGCGGGGGGTGTGGCGCGACACGTCAGCGGTCGAAACCACGACGATTAGAGACCTGATCGGCATCTATCGGGAGCGGGAGCTACCCGGCAAGCGCGGCCGGCATTTCGACAGCAGCCTGAAACTACTCGATGAGGAACTTGGGCGCTATCCGCTATCTGCGCTGTCCAGCAAGGTCATTGCCGATTTCAGAGATAAGCAGGTCAAAGCTGGGCGTGTGGCATCAGTACGGAAGGAACTGGCCTTGCTGTCGCGCATGATTGATCTGGCCGGCCGGGAGTGGGGCGTTCCCTTGGCTGCCAATCCATGCAAGATGGTCAGCAAGCCGGCAGAGGGCAGGGCGCGGGATCGGCGGCTGTATCCCGGCGAACTCGGGCAGCTGGTGGCCACGGCGGAAGATCGCCTGATGCTGCTTGTCTGCGTCGCTATAGAAACTGCCGCCCGACTCGGTGAGTTGCTGGCTCTGCGCTGGGCTGACGTGGATCAAACCACGATGACGTTGCGTGGTATCGAGCAGCGCGGACTCAAGAACGGGGACGAAAAGCGCGTTGTGCCGCTATCCGATACCGCAGTTGCTGCCTTGGCCGATCTGAAGGCCATGCAGCAGGATGAGAAAAACAAGCTATCCGGTGGCAAGGTAATCAAGCTGGCCGGCCAGCAGCTAGTGTTCGGTAGATATTGGAACTGTTCTGAGAGAGCCGGAAAGGCATGGCGTCGGGCGACCGCCAGGGCAGGGATTGATAACCTGCATTTTCACGATCTACGCCATGAGGCCGCTTCTCGGCTGTTTGAAACCGGGGTATTCGATGTGATGGAGGTCGCCAGCATTACCGGACACAAGACCTTGCAAATGCTCAAACGCTACACGCACCTGAAGGCTGAAAAACTGGCAGAGAAGATGCGGCGCATAGCTTGAACGGTTTCCACAATCCCGCCTGTGAGGGCGAGCCACCCCGATCACGATGCCGCCAGCTAACAAAAAAGCTCATTGTTCATTCTTTATTCCTCTGCTATGCAGCACGCCGCAACTGTCTTGCGCGATCTCGCTGTTTCTTCCGCTCGCGTTGTACAAAATCAAGCGGCTCGTGGATCGTTCCACCATGCCACCCGATGCCGCCAAACTCAAGCAGGTGCTCCATCGACGGAACCTCAAACACATGGACAATGCAAAGCTCAACTTCACCAGCCGCTTTACGGCCAACAACAGATGACAGCGCACGGTAGAGTTCATCAGGCTTAATGCCTTGTGTGGCGAGCGCTGTGACAGCCACGATCACCTTGCCGGAGTAATGTTTTCCTGCTAATTCACCAGCGATTCCTGCTGCCCTGGCCTGTTCCATGGTCGCGCCATTTTTAAGCAAAGTGCGCGTGATCTCATGCCCTGCTGCGATGATGCCAAAAGCATGAATGTCGGCGACAGAATCAATAACTTCCCTTGATGCGCGAAGCGCTGCAAGTGATACTCGCATCAATTCGCGCGAGCTTGCAATGTCGTAATCAATCGTTGCATTGCTCATGATTTTCTCCTTCAGTTACGGTTAAAAAAACTCAAATCCTCGATCCTGCCACCTGCCCTTTGGTGAGCCTCGGGAGGTGCGGGGGAAAAGCCCGCGTCGTTGGTGGGGTTGGTGGTTTTCGTTGTCGATGCTTGTTCTCCTACTGCAAAGAATTCGCGGTACTCGGGAATGCTCGGCACTTCGATTGTGACCACCGCTTGCGGGTCGATCTGCTGAGGGCCGTCCGATATCCACGTCGTGATACTGCAATCTTTCTTGAGCGCAGCGTAAAGAGCATTCAGGGCGATTTTGTGTGTGAGCGCATGGGCGGCTTGCCATCCTTCCAGCGAAAACAGGAAGCCCTTATCCAGCACCATCCAATGCGTTCCGACGACGTTGCCGCGCAGGACGATCCACAGTTCTTGCTTGCCAATCCGTGCATTGCCAAGCCGCTCGATGGCGAGCGTCAAGGTCTGCTTGATGTCGCTGCCGAAAACCGCGTTGCGCTCGACCAGGCGCTTACTGATTGCCGCAGCCTCGCGGACAACCGCGTTGGTGAATCTCCGTTCTGACATTTTTTCAATCATCATTGCCTCCGGTCGTAGTGAAGTACATACCTGCCCTTTGGTGAGCCTCGGGAGGTGCGGGGGGAACGCCCGCGTCGTTGGTGGTGTTGGTGGTTTTCGTGGTCATGTCTGTTCTCCTTTTCTCGATGGTTCTGCCCTTCGGAGCCGCCTCGAACAGCGCAGCGCAGGGAGCGCCCCGCAGGGCACGGGCAGGGTTTCGGGCTGGAGCAACAAGGAGTGACAGCCGGGGCAGTCCGGCGAACGGAATAAAGTCCGGCGCAGCCGGTGGCCGTAGGCCATTTATGCCGGATCGCTGGCCGGCTGGCGCGAGTTGATGCAGCGACCGCAGGGAGCGGTCTAAGCCCGCTGCCCGTGAGCGACTGAGCAGCGATGGGCGGCTTCGAAGGGCAATCGAGGAAAGGGGAACGACCACGGAAACGGTTTCCAACACCACGGCGCGGCCCGCGCATTTTGCGGGCCAAGCCTCTCGCCACTCGCGCAGCGTGTGGCGCTGTACAAGCCTTTGCAAGCCTTCGGCGCGCAGCAGTTGATGCGCAGCATGATCTGCGCAGGGCAAGGAACGCGCAGCGCCACAGGCGCGGAGGCGGCAGGGATACAGCCCGGACACGGCCGAGACACAGACTCGGGGCAACGCCGCAGCAGCCCGACCGGCAAAGCCGGGCCGCCCGAAGTTGACGTTCACCGAAACTCAGGAAGTCCACGCCCCGCCACCGACTCAACCGGCACCGGCCCCGCCACCACGTCAACCCCGGCAGCAGCGTCATCCGCATCTTCAGCACCCGAAGCCATCGCAGAGCAATAAACAACAAACCGCTCATCAGACGCGCCGTCCCAAGTAACTCGCTTCATCCGGTCACAAAAGCAGACCAAGCACGGATTTGTGTCCGACCTCTTCTCAACAGTCCAGATTGCCACAGCACACCCAGCGCAAGCCAGCTGTTCAACGTCCTTCACGGCCTTTGCTTCGGCCGTTCCGGTCTTGAATTTGACGATGATCCCATTCACTTCGTTTTGCATTTCCGATCTCCTTCTGATTACGCTGGCCGTCCCGCTGCTGCTGTATTTGTAAGCGGTAAGCCTCCATCGCCGGGTCTGCAAAGCGCACCCCCAGCCCTTGTTCAACAGCCACGCGCACCGCGCGCTGCTGAAACTCCGTAGATCCCGTCAACGTCAACGTCGATCCAAATTTTTGAGTGGCCAGCCGCAAGCCGGCCTCGATGCTCCGATCATCAGCAGGCTGCAGCACTGACACCTGCCGGCCGGTATCGCGAAGCGCATCGACCCCGCGCAGCCGGTAGGTAACATCGCCTGTGCGTCGGTCGACAGACCAGACCACTTCATCAAGCACCAGCGGCTTTGCTGGTGTGTCGTGTGCCAGCACCGCGGCGCGGATCGCGCCGCGTGCTGCTGCCGCTTCTTCCTCACGCTCGCCAGCTCGCCGCCGCCTGCTCTCCTGGTACTCCCACCCTTTCAGCTGCGCAATCGCAGCAGGATCGCCCTGGGTGGCACGATCGCCGACCCATGCCCGGTAGCCCTTGACCTTCTCGGCCTCGCGCTGCTCTACGCCAGTACGCTTGATCCGTTCGCGTTCGGCTGCCGCCGTCATTGCCAAGACTGAAAGCCTCGCCCTGCGGTCCTCAGCAGGCAGGCCCTGCGCTTTGATGCGCTCGCGCTCTGCGCGCGTGCGCATGGTCAGATCAGTCAGTGCGAATTTCTCGGCCTCGCGCTGCTCTTTGCGGTGCACAAGCTGCTGGCGTTTCTCGCCGTCGAAGGTCTGGCGCAGTGCCAGCCGTGCGGCTGCACGGGCTTCGCGGCGTTCGTCGCGAGCGTCAGATTGCTTTTCGCGATACGGGTTATATGTCCTGGCCGGCTTCTCGGCCAGCACCACGCGCAGGGGTTTCTGAAACTCACCAAGCCGCTTTTTGAGCTTCCCACCGCCAAGCTCAGGCGCCACGTCTGAGGCTTTGACTGGTGTTGCTGAGGGGTCTGTGATGTCGTGGATTTTGAAGCCCTGGCCAGCCTCGCGGATTTCAAGACCATGCTTGCGCAGGGCAGCATGTAATGCCTGCCAATCGCCGGCATTGACAGCGGCCACAAGCTCAGGACTGGCGGCCTGAGCATAGGTCAGGAGAGACTGGCAGCCGGTTGCGGCTTCAAGGTCGCGGGCTTTGGTTGACAGGGGTGGTGCTACCGCCTCGCGCTTCGTGCGCTCAATCTTGCCGTCGACCACGGCATACGGTCCCCGGTCGTGTTGCCAGCCTTGCGCAAGTTCGACCTCGCGCATGCATTTGTCCAGCTTGTAAAAATCACGATCTGGATAAACAGCTCTGTGCGCATCAGGATGTACCCGATTAACCATCATGTGTACATGGTGGTTATCGGTCTCGCGGTGGATCGCGTAGACAAACTGATGCCCGTCCATGCCGATTGCTGCCTGCGCTTGCCTGGCGGCATCCATCATTTGTTTATCGTTCGGTTGCTCGCCTTCTCGCCAAGAGATTACACAGTGATAGACGGGATCATTGACGCGACCATTCATCTCAGCCACGGCTCGCATTTCTGCCGCTGCGGTTTTGACTGACAAGCAGTTTGTCTCAACGTGGGCGTCACGCGCGTCCCTGATGATCTCGCCGGTTTCCTTGTCAAGCTTTTCACTGACAAGGTATTTACCAAGAGTGGAAAAGCTGCTGTTGTTGTCGT
>JAUXNZ010000068.1 GCA_030682595.1 Rhodocyclaceae bacterium
GACGGCGCAGCCGGGTCGCTCCAACATGGGGACGGCGCCACTTACGGCAAAAGAGAAATCCATCCACGAAAAAGGCCTCGTCGCCGTGCTCAAAAGCCTGCACGACGAACTCGACGCCGCCGTGCTCGAAGCCTACGGCTGGCACGATCACCCGAGCGACGCAACCCTCCTCGAACGCCTCGTCGCCCTCAACAGCGAGCGCGCCGCCGAAGAAGCGCAAGGCCACATCCGCTGGCTGCGCCCCGCATTTCAAGCGCCCGAGCAAACTCAGGCGTCCATGGCGGGGATGGTGGTGTCCCGGCCGACGATCTGTGATAGCCGTGAGGAGGTCGGGACACCGCCATCCCCGCCCGCTCAACAGCAACAGCAACCGTGGCCCCAATCACTACCCGAACAAATCGCCGCGCTGGCCGCCGCCCTCGGCCAATCGCCGCAATCCCAATCCGATCTGGAAGCAAGATTCACCGGCAAGGGCAAATGGAAATCCCGACTGCCCGAACTGCTCGCCACCCTCGCCACCCTCGGCCGCGCCCGGCAATTGGACGACGGCCGGTGGCTGGGGTAAGGTAACGACTGCAAAGGAGTTTGAACCATGAACCAGATCGCCGTCGCCCCCGAAGTCCTCGAACGCTTCCACGAATTGGCCGCCGCCACGCAGCGCAGCGATGCCGAGGTGATCGACGAAGCACTGACCAGTTATCTTGCCGCCGACCGGCGTTATGTCGCGACACTGACGGAACGCATCGCCGCCGCGGAGCGGGGAGAGTTCGCGAACGAAGAAATAGTGGAAAAGTTCTTCGCGGAACATTCTGCATGACGCGAGTCGCCTGGCTACAGGCGGCTCTCGACGATCTGCGCGGCATCCACGACTACATCGCTCGTGACAACCCAACCGCGGCGCGGCAAGTCATCAAGGCCGTGCGAAACAACGTAAAAATACTGCAGGACCATCCCGCTTGCGGCCGCCCCGGCCGCATTGAAGGAACCCGTGAACTGGTCGTCGGCCGCTACCCCTATATCGTGGCCTATCGGCAAACCGCACAGACGCTGGAGATTCTGGCCGTCGTGCATACCTCCCGACTCTGGCCGGAGTCTTTGCCGTAAGCTCCATGGCATTGGGATTAAAGCGATGTCTGTGCTTGATTAGCGTGAAACACACAATTTGACGCCGGGTAATCCCATGAGCGCAGCGAGCAAACTTCGACCCCCGCCCCGGGGCGGGGGCTGGGGGTGGGGGGCCAGGAAAGTAGGGCTGGCTTTCATGATTCGGGGTGTTTTTCCCGAATCATGAAAGTTAGCTCGTCGCCTCGCTAAAAGCGGCTTGAATTGGTAATGCAATTGCATTACCATTGAGCCAACCGACAAAGAGGTGCTTGCCATGCCCGTTCTCGAAGCCGTTTCGACCCTGACCGCCCGTTACCAGACCACCATTCCCGATTCCGTGCGCAAGGTGCTGGGCTTGCACAAACACGACCGTGTGCTCTATCGGGTTGCCGAGAACGGCGCGGTTTATCTCGTCAAAGCCGAGGTGGAAATGCAGGAAGATCCCGCGCTGGCACCTTTTCTGGCACTGCTCGACGCGCGCATGAAAAACCATCCCGAAATGCTGAGTCCCTATACCGACGCTGACGCGACTGAAGACCTCGAACTGGTGAAAGGCGTGGCGATTGACTGAAGCCGCGCGGCAAAGCCACGGCTGGCAACTTTGGTTCGGCGAACTCTTCGACAAACGCTGGCGCGATTTGCGGGGACGCGTCAAGGCACTCAAGGCTCAACTCGATGCGGAACAATTTGCGGCGCATCCCGAGGTCAAGCTGTTTGCCGCCCTGGTGAATCTCGTCCATGAAGTTGTGCCGCGCGACCCCGAGCATAAGGAATTTCGCCTCGGCAAGACACTGGGCGACCGTTATGCGAACTGGCGACGGGCCAAGGGGCATGGCCTGCCCCGGCGCATGCGCCTGTTCTTCAAGTTTTCGTCGTCGCACCGGGTCATCGTCTTTGTCTGGCTGAACGATGCAGACACACTGCGCAAGGAAGGCGCAAGCTCAGACCCTTACGCAATGTTCCAGCGCATGCTGGAAAGCGGCAACCCGCCCGACGACTTCGACGCTCTGCTACGCAAGCTTCGATCGGGTAAATAGCCGGTCGCTCTCATCCTGAAGCGAACTAAAGGACTGCCAGAACGACAATGATCGCCATGGATGCCATAGCCGTACAATGCTGCCACTAGTTGTCAAAGGAAGCCACCATGAAAACGTTCGAGCGCATCACTCAGGACCCCGCTGTCATGGGCGGAAAACCGTGCATTCGCGGTATGCGCGTCACGGTCGGCATGATCGTCGGGCAGATTGGCTCAGGCCGAAGCATCGCGAACATTCTCGACGACTACCCTTACCTTGAACATGAAGACATCGCGCAAGCACTGCGTTATGCGGCTTGGCGCGCCGAGGAACGAGAGGTTCTTCTCGCTGCCGCATGAAGCTGCTGATCGACATGAACCTCTCTCCCAAGTGGGCGGGGTTTCTGGCGGCGGCTGGTCATGATGCTGTCCACTGGTCCAGTGTCGGCGCGGGGAACGCACCCGATACCGAAGTCATGGCCGTAGCGCTACAGGGCAATCAAGTGGTATTGACCAACGATCTTGATTTCGGCGCAATCCTTGCCGTCACTCATGGCCAGAAACCGAGTGTCGTGCAACTGCGCTCAGACAACCTCAGCCATGACAGTGTCGGGGAACAAGTGCTTGTCGCACTTCGGCAATTGGCCAACGAACTCGAAATCGGTGCATTGGTCACCATCGAGCCGGAACGAACACGCCTGCGCATCTTGCCGTTACAAACAGATTTGCGTTGAAAGTCGGCGCTGGCAATACGGCGCCTGTGTTTGAATAGCGCCCCATGCCCCTCATCAAACTCGATAACGGCTGTCTCGCTTACGGCCACGTTCCCCTGCTCGACGCCGCCCAGTTCCAGCTTGATCCCGGCGAACGCGTCGCGCTGATCGGCCGGAACGGCACCGGCAAGTCGTCCCTGCTGGCGGCGCTGGCCGGTCGGGCGCATCTCGACGATGGCACGCTGTGGACCCAGCCCGCCCTCAAACTCGGCTATGTGCCGCAGGAGCCGCCCTGCGATCCCGCGCTGACGGTTTTTCAGGCCGTTGTCGCCGGCATGGGCGAAACGGCGCGCCTCCTGGCCGACTATCACGATGTCGCGCACCAACTGACTGAAGCGGACGCCGACCACGACGTGCTGCTGGAGCGCCTGCAGACCTTGCAGCACGACATGGAAACGCTGGGCGTATGGGCTTACGAGGCGCGCGCCGAACAGGTGATCACGCGCTTCGACCTCGACGCCGATGCCAGGGTCGGCACGCTGTCGGGCGGGCAGAAGAAGCGCCTCGCGCTGGCGCAGGCACTGGCGGTCGCGCCCGAGGTGCTGCTGCTCGACGAGCCGACCAACCACCTCGACATCGCCACCATCGAGTGGCTTGAAGATTACCTGCTCGAAACCGGCATCACGCTGTTGTTCGTCACCCACGACCGGCGTTTTCTCGACCGGCTGGCAACGCGCATCATCGAGCTGGACCGCGGCATGCTGACCAGCTATCCCGGCAATTTCGCCGCCTACCAGCAACGCAAGGAAGCGGAACTGGCCGACGAGGCGAAGGAGAATGCGCGCTTCGACAAGCTGCTGAAAGAGGAGGAAGTCTGGATTCGCCAGGGCGTCGAGGCGCGCCGCACCCGCGCCGTGTTCCGCGTGCAGCGCCTCGACCAGCTGCGCAACGAACGCATCGCGCGCCGCGAGCGGCTGGGGCAGGTCAAGTTGCAGCTCGATACCGGCGACAAGAGCGGCAAGCTGGTCGCCGAGCTGAAGCACGTCAACAAGTCCTTCGGCGAAAAAC
>JAUXNZ010000206.1 GCA_030682595.1 Rhodocyclaceae bacterium
CGACACTTCCGGCAAGGTGCTCAAGCCGGCCAGGATCAAGCCCTCCGGCTTGGAAGTAATGGTGCCGATCTTTGTTGCCACCGGCGACAAGATCGAAATCGACACCCGCACCGGCGAATACAAGGGCCGCGTCAAGTAACGCCCGCCCCCTTCGCCCCCCCTCTCGGGGGGTTCTTATCGGCTCGCTGCGCTCGTTTATCACGGGGTGCTTTTCTTGGCAGCGGTGCGGGTTGCACCTGGCGGCGCGTGCCGCGTTTGCTTGGGGCGGCCCGGCGCAAACGCTGTATTTCGTTAATGCATAACCGGTAGCAGGCGCGCAATCCGCGCACTGCGCGCCGGGTCAAGCACCGGTTGCCACTCGATCAGCAGTTCGCCGACGGCATCCGGCACATTGCATACCGGCAACATATCGCAGCCTGCGGCCCAGGCCGCTTCCGCCCGGGCGACGATGCCGCCTGCCACGCTGGCGCCCTCCATCGACAAATCATCGCTGAAAATCACGCCGGCGTGGCCGAACTCGTGGCGCAGTTTCTCGATCCAGACCGGCGAAAAGCCAGCGGGACGGTGATCGACCCGCGGATAAATCACGTGCGCGGGCATCACGGCAGCGAGCTTTAATCGGCGGTAGGGCAACAGGTCGTCGGCCATCTCCGCAAGACTGCGGGGATCGACCGGCATAGCCAGATGCGAGTCGGCCGCGACATGGCCGTGACCGGGGAAATGCTTGCCGCAACAGGCCATGCCCGCTGCGTGCAGACCATCAATCAACGCACCGGCCAGCGCAATCACCGCTTCAGGATTGCGATGAAAGGCGCGGTCGCCGATCACGCCGCTCGCGCCGTAATCGAGGTCGAGCACCGGGGTGAAGGACAGATCGACTCCGCAGGCCAGGAGCTCCGCCGCCAAGGTAAAGCCGATCGCCCGCGCACCGGCGATCGCGGCGGCGGCGTCGCGATCCCACCAGTCGCCCAGTTTGCGCATCGCCGGAATAGGGGTGAACGCATCACGGCAACGCTGCACCCGGCCACCTTCATGATCGATAGCGATCAGCAGGCGGGGAGTGCGCAGCGCGTGAATTTCCGCGCACAACGCCGTGAGTTGCTCGGGATTCGCATAGTTGCGGGCAAACAGGATAACGCCGCCGACCAGCGGATGCAGCAGACGTTCGCGCTCGGCAGCGGTCATCACGGTGCCCGCCACGTCGACCATCAATGGTCCGTGGCTCATGCGCGCTCGACCACCACAAAAGCCAGCGCATGCTCCGTCTCGTCGCTCAGTGACAGATGGCTGTTCAGGCCGCGTTCGGCAACCCATGCCGCCAGATCGGCGGCGAATGAAAATATCGGTTTGCCCAGATCGTCATGCGTCACGGCAATCGCCGGCAACAGCACCGGAGCGCGGATGCCGGTGCCGAGCGCCTTGCCGAGCGCCTCCTTGGCGGCAAAACGCTTGGCGAGAAAACGGCCGGGGTCGGCACTCGCGCGGCAGGCGGCCCGTTCCTCGGGCGCCAACAGCTTCTCCAGTCCGCGTTCGCCGTGACGCTGCCAGAAATCGCGCATCCGCGCGATGACAACGAGATCAGTACCGACGCCGAAAATCACGCCGTCTTCGCCGGGCCGCCCCAAGCAGACGGCAAGCCACGAATGCGGAGCGGGCAAAGCCCGCGCACCACAGTCACCCCCTTCCAGCGGAAGGGGGACGGGGGGAAGGCTGTCATCGGGCGGCTTCCCGCATCAACAGCTTCATCTCGCGCACCGCCGTGCGCAACCCGACAAATACGGCGCGGCTGACAATGGCGTGCCCGATGTGCAATTCGCGCACACCCGGCAGGGCGGCGACCGGCTGCACGTTGTGGTAATTCAGCGCATGACCGGCATTGAAGCGCATGCCACGCTCGATGATCGCCGCGCCAGCGCTGGCGATTTTGCCGAGTTCGGCTTGCGCCGGGCCGCTCTCGATGTCACGCCCGCTTTCATAAAAGGCGTGCGCATACGGCCCCGTATGAATTTCGCAAGCCTGTGCCTTGACGTGCGCGGCCGCCGCGACCTGTTTCAAGTCGGCATCGACGAACAGGCTGACATAAATCCCATCATCATGAAGGCGGCGCACCACCGTCATCAACCGGTCCTTCTGTCCGGCCACGTCGAGGCCGCCTGCGGTGGTCACTTCGTGGCGCCCCTCCGGCACCAGCGTCACCATTTCCGGCTTGAGCTGACAGGCGATGCCGATCATCTCGTCGGTGGCCGCCATTTCCAGATTGAGCTTGACCTGCACGCTGGCCCGCAACAACTGGACATCCCGGTCGACGATGTGTCGGCGATCCTCGCGCAAATGCACGGTGATCGCGTCAGCGCCGCCCAGCTGCGCCTCGGCGGCCGCCCAGACGGGGTCGGGTTCATAAGTCCGCCGCGCCTGA
This sequence comes from Rhodocyclaceae bacterium, assembly GCA_030682595.1. GTDB lineage: Bacteria > Pseudomonadota > Gammaproteobacteria > Burkholderiales > Rhodocyclaceae > Sulfuricystis. Next base: position 2,417 of record JAUXNZ010000206.1, read on the forward strand.
CGCAACGTGGCCACGTGGTCGATATTCACGCCCAGGTCAATCATTTTTTCTCCACTCACACATCCTGCAATTCGATAAAGACGCGCCGTGTTTGCAGCGTCTGACCATTCAGGTAATGCCCCAGCAAGTGGCGCATCAACTGCTTGCACTCCATCAGAGTGCGCGGATCGGCATAATCATCCGCCGCCATGTCGAGCAGGGTTTTGCCTGACACGGCAAGCCCCGCGCTGTATTTTCCGGAGCGCGCCGCCAATACGGCCCCGCGCTCAATCTGATAGCGATAATCTCCCGCCGCCTGAACCGCTTCGCCCTCGACATCCCGGTCCAGCGTCAAGCCATAACCCAACTCGGCCAGCAGGGCCTTTTCAAAGCGCCGCAACACCTCTGCATGGGTCGCCTCCGCTGACAGCGCCAGCAAGGCCGCCGCATAGGCATCATAAAGCGCGGCGTGGGCATCTTCGCGCGGCAACAACTTCAAAAGCAACTCATTCAGATAATAACCGAGCAACAAGTCATCGCCCTGCAAAAACGGCACGCCCCCCTGCCACTCCGCCCTGGCCAGCGTTTTCACTTCGCCATTGCCGAACCAACCCAGCTCCAGCGGCTGAAACGCCAGCAGCACGCCGCGCAACGCTGCGCGCGGCCGGCGCGCGCCGCGCGCCAGGAGGGCCAGCCGGCCATGGTCGCGCGTGAACACCTCGATGATCAGACTGGTTTCGCTGAAGGGATAGGCGTGCAGCAAAAAGGCCGCCGCGCCATCAATGCGTTGCTTGCCGAGCATTACTCATAACCGAGGCTTTTTAACGCACGCTCGTCGTCGGCCCAACCACCTTTTACCTTGACCCAGGTTTCCAGCCAGACCTTGCCGCCGAACAAGCGCTCCATGTCCTTGCGCGCGTCGCTGGCTACGCGCTTCATGCGCTCGCCACCCTTGCCGATGACCATGGCCTTGTGCGCGTCCCGCTCGACGATGATGGCGGCGTGGATACGCCGGACCCCTTCTTCCATCTCGAAGCGCTCGATCTCGACGGCGATGCCGTAGGGCAATTCCTCGCCCAGATTGCGAAACAGTTTTTCGCGCAACAGCTCGGCAGCCAGAAAGCGTTCCGAGCGATCGGTCAGATCGTCGGCGGCAAAGATCGGCGCGGCTTCCGGCAGGTAGCGCGCCGCGACCTGAAGCAGCGCATCGAGGTTGTCACCGCGCTCGGCGCTGATCGGGACGATTTCCGCAAACGGGTGCTGTTCCGCGAGCATCGCCATGAAGGGCAACAAGGCATTCTTGTCGGTCAAGCGGTCGATCTTGCTGATCACCAGCACCACCGGCACATGGTTATCCTGGGTCGGCAGACGCGCGAGCACCGCGCGATCCTCGGCACGCCAGCGATTGACCTCGATCACGAACAGGATCACGTCGATATCGACCAGTGCCCCGGATACCGCCCGATTCATGGCGCGGTTGAGCGCGTTGCGATGCTGCGACTGCATGCCCGGCGTATCGACGAAAACATACTGGCAGGCATCTGTCGTCAAAATGCCGTGAATGCGATGACGCGTGGTCTGCGCCTTTTTTGACGTAATGCTGATCTTGGCGCCGATCAGGCGATTCATCAGGGTCGACTTGCCGACATTCGGACAGCCGACAATCGCCACATAACCGGCGCGGAATCCCGACTCGGGGGCTGCTTTATCGTTCATGTCACTCCAATTTTTTCGAGCGCCGCCTGGGCCGCCTGCTGCTCCGCGCCACGCCGACTGGCGCCATGGCCCTTCACCAGAAGATCGATGGCCGGAATCGTGCAGGACACTTCAAATTCCTGGGCATGTGCCTCGCCGCGCGTGGCCAGCAAATTATATTGCGGTACGGGCAGGCGCCGCGCCTGCAGCAATTCCTGCAGCGCGGTTTTGGCATCCTTGCCGGCATCGCGCAGGTCGATTTGTTCGATGCGCGAGCGGTACAGGCGTTCGATCGTTGTTTGGGCAGCCGCGAAACCCGCATCGAGATAAATGGCGCCAATGATCGCCTCCAGCGCATCCGCCAGAATCGAAGGACGCCGAAAACCGCCGCTCTTGAGTTCGCCTTCGCCCAACCGCAAGCAATCACCAAGCGTCAGTTCGGCGGCAATTTCGGCAAGACATTCCTGGCGTACCAGATTGGCGCGCAGACGCGACAGATCCCCTTCGTTGATGGCGGCGAAACGCTGATAGAGCAGTGTGGCGATAGAACAATTGAGGACACTGTCGCCGAGAAATTCGAGTCGCTCGTTGTGCGGCGACGAATGACTGCGATGGGTCAGCGCCTGTTGCAACAATGCGGGCTGCTTGAAGGCATGGTCAAGCACCTTTTCCAGTCGCCCAGTCGAATTCACTTTTTAACTTGAACACACAGCGTTTGCGCCGGGCCGCCCCAAGCAAACGCGACACGCGGCGCCAGCCGCAACCTGCTCCGCGGCCAAATCGAAGCGCCCCGTGACATACGAGTGTATCGAGCCGTTAAGAACCCCCCGGGAGGGGGGCGAAGGGGGGCGGGTCATTTTTTAGATGAACCTTCGAAATAGATCAGCAGGCTGACGTTGTTCACGATCGGCACGCGCTTTTCGTAAGCAAACGCCACGACCAACTCGCCGCCATCCTTGGTGATCTCCAGATCCTGCGCCGTTATCGACGCGATGTCATCCACCTGTGCACGGCGATCGAAAGACTTGCGCGCATCGGCAACGCTATTCTTGGCGCCCGGGTCGTTCGCCACCGCCTTGACCGCGCCGACGATCTGAAAGTACTCGATGACCGAAGGAATGACTTTCATGCCCAGCATGGCAACCGTCGCAATGACCACCGCCGCAACCAGCAGCCCCGAAAGGCTCACGCCCGCCTGTTTTTTCCTCATGTCTTCCTCGCGCTTTGGATGGCGATCAATTAAAGCCGCCGATGCGCTTCAGATCGCCAAAATTGAACCAGACAAAAAACGCCTTGCCCACCAGGTTTTCATCGGGCACGAAGCCCCAGACCCGACTGTCTTGCGAGTTGTCGCGGTTGTCGCCCATCACGAAATAATGCCCGGCGGGCACCTCGCAAATAAAGCCCGCGCTATTGTAGAGACAATTATCACGCCGGGGAAACTGCATGACGTGCGGCACAAAGACCGGGGCATCCTCCTCGATCAGGATCGAATGCTCGACATCGCCCAGCTTTTCCACATACCGCGGGGTGTAAAACAGGCGCTCGGCATCGAAATAGTCGCCGGTTTTCTCGGCGGGTATCGGCTGACCGTTGATGGTCAGCCGCTTATTCTGATAAGCCACCCGGTCCCCCGGCAAACCCACCACCCGCTTGATGTAATCGAGCGAGGGATCGGGCGGATAGCGGAACACCACGACATCGCCGCGCGCCGGGGCGCCCAGCTCGATGATTTTCTTATTCAGCACCGGCAAGCGGATGCCATAGGTGTATTTATTGACGGCAATAAAGTCGCCCACCAGCAGGGTGGGAATCATCGAGCCGGAAGGAATCTTGAATGGCTCGACCAAAAAGGAGCGCAATGCGAAGACGATCAGGATGACGGGAAAGAAGCTCGCTCCGTATTCGACCCACCACGGCTCCTTGGCGCCCGGCGCGCGACGCTTGCGAAAAACGAAATGATCCGCCACCCACAACACGGCGGAGACCACCAGCAAGACGAAAAGAATCAGGGCAAAGTTCATCGTTTTTTTCTTCGTTTACTTGTCGCCGACACGTAGCACGGCCAGGAAGGCTTCTTGCGGAATCTCCACCCGGCCGACCTGTTTCATGCGCTTCTTGCCCGCCTTCTGCTTTTCCAGCAGCTTTTTCTTGCGGGAGATGTCACCACCATAACACTTGGCCAGCACGTCCTTGCGCATCGCCTTGACGTTTTCGCGCGCGACGATGGTCGAACCGATCGCCGCCTGAATCGCCACGTCATACATCTGGCGCGGGATCAACTGGCGCATCTTGGCGGCGAGTTCGCGGCCGCGATAGGGGGCGTTGGCCCGGTGCACGATCATCGACAAGGCGTCCACCCGGTCGCCGTTGATCAGCACGTCAAGCTTGATGACGTCTGCCGTGCGGTATTCCTTGAAATCGTAATCGAGCGAGGCGTAGCCGCGCGACACCGACTTGAGCTTGTCGAAAAAGTCGAACACCACCTCGGCCAGCGGCATCTCGTAAGTGACATGCACCTGGCGACCGTGATAGCGCATATCGACCTGGCTGCCACGCTTCGATTCACAGAGCGTGATCACGGCGCCCAGATAGTCCTGCGGCACGAAAATCGCGGAGGTGATGATCGGCTCGCGCACTTCCTCGATTTTCTGCGGATCCGGCAGCTTCGAAGGATTTTCGACAAGAATCTCCGTGCCGTCGCGCATCCGCACCTGATAGATCACCGTCGGCGCCGTGGTGATCAGGTCCTGGTCGAACTCGCGTTCCAGGCGCTCCTGCACGATTTCCATGTGCAGCAAGCCGAGGAAGCCGCAGCGGAAGCCGAAGCCGAGCGCCTGTGATACCTCCGGCTCGTATTGCAGCGATGCGTCGTTGAGCTGGAGATTTTCCAGCGATTCGCGCAGTTGCTCGTACT
>JAUXNZ010000207.1 GCA_030682595.1 Rhodocyclaceae bacterium
CCGAATGCCGGCTGACGCCGATCGCCGAACTGCTGCTGACGGAAATCGATCGCGGCACGGTCGACTTCGTGCCCAACTACGATGGCACGCTGACCGAGCCGTCATTATTGCCTGCCCGTCTCCCGTTTGTGCTGCTGAACGGCGCGTCGGGCATCGCCGTCGGCATGGCGACCGAAATTCCGCCGCACAACCTGCGCGAGGTGGCTGATGCTCTCAGGTTACTGATCAGGAAGCCGGCCGCCCCGCTCGAAGAAGTATTGACCGTGCTGCCGGGGCCGGACTTCCCCGGCGGCGGCCAACTGATCGCCCCCGCCGCCGACATCCGCGCGGCTTACGCCAGCGGCCGCGGGTCCTTGCGCATGCGCTGCCGCTGGCGCATCGAGGAGCTGGCGCGCGGCCAGTGGCGCGTCATCGTGTACGAACTGCCGCATGGCGTGTCGACCGCGCAGGTGCTTTCGGAAATCGAGGCCGTCACCAATCCGCAGCCGCGCACCGGCAAGAAGGATATTTCGCAGGAGCAGAAAAACCTCAAGCAGGTGATGCTCGGCGTGCTCGATGCCGTGCGCGACGAGTCGAACGAAAAGGACCCCGTGCGCATCGTGCTGGAACCGAAGAGTTCGCGCGTGCCGCAGGATGAGTTCATGGCCGTGCTGCTGGCGCGCACCAGCCTCGAAGCCAACGTTTCGCTCAACATGACCATGATCGGCACCGACGGCCGGCCGGCGCAGAAATCACTGCTGACCATCCTGCACGAATGGATCGCCTTCCGCCACGTCACGGTCGAGCGCCGCACCGCGCACCGGCTGAATGAAGTCGAGCGTCGCCTGCACATTCTCGAGGGCCGCATGACGGCCTTCCTCTCCATCGACAAGATCATCAGGACGATCCGCGCGGCCGACGAGCCGAAAGCGGAACTGATGGCGAAATTCAGGCTGTCGGAGATCCAGGCCGAGGACATCCTCGAAATCCGCCTGCGCCAGCTGGCGCGCCTTGAAGGCATCAAGATCGAACAGGAGCAGCAGGCGCTGACCGAGGAGGCAAAAGATCTGCGGCGCGTTCTGGAAGACCGGGGGGCACTGACCAAACTGGTCGCCAGGGAAATCACCGAGGATGCGAAGAAATACGGCGATGCGAGAAGGACGCTGATCGAAACCGTCGCCCCCGTCAGCACCGCCGAAGTCGCCGTTCCCGACGAACCGGTGACGGTGATCCTCTCGAAAAACGGCTGGGTGCGCTCGCGGCAGGGGCATGGCATCGACACGAACAGCATCGCCTACAAGAGCGGCGACGGCCCGCTTTTGGTGATGGAGGCACGCACTGTCTGGCCGTTGGTGATCATTGATAGTCTCGGACGCGCGTACAGCGTGCGCGTCGCCGACCTGCCCGGCGGTCGCGGAGATGGTGTGCCGATCACGACGCTGATCGACTTCCAGGACGGCGGCAAACCGGCCCAAGCGCTAACTGACGCAGCCGAGGCGCAATATCTCTTTGCCAACTCGGGCGGCTATGGCTTCATCGCCAGCATCGCCGACCTCGTCTCGCGCAACCGCGCCGGCAAGGCGTTCATGTCGCTCGAAAAGGGGGAAAAGCCCTTGGCGCCATGCAAAGTCGGCGTGACCGAAGGAAATCCCCGTGGGACTGGCGCGACGGCGGCAGCCCTCTCGCAAAGCGGCCGCCTGCTGCTCTTCCCGCTGGCCGAGCTCAAGACCCTGGCGAAAGGACGCGGCACGATCATCCAGGACATTCCGCCCAAGGACGAGCTCGTGGCGGTCGCCATCGGCGACGGCGCCGCCTTCACCGTCAGTGGCACCGGTCGCGGCGGCAAGGCCGCCGAATACCGGCTCACCGCCAAGGAACTCGCCAACCATCGCGGCAGCCGCGCCCGCAAGGGACAACCGATCGACTCGAAGATCAAACCGACCGGCCTGGTGGCCGGGTAGCAAACTATTCCAGACTGCTATAATCCGCAGGCCTATGAGTACCGAGAAAAAAGAACCCGCTACCCGCTACTGCTATCACTGCCGCACCCACCATCCGGTGGAGGAGATGAAGCTGCTCATCACCAAGACCGGCTCGCGCTGGCGTTGCATCAAGAGCATCGAGGCCGTGCGCCGCTCGAAGGATGAGCGTGACCAGTATGGTCGCCAAGTCTCTGCCGCCAATCAGGCCGAAGCCTCCGGCCGGGCGCGCATCCTGAACAAAATTCAATCAGAAAAGTAATTCGGGCAGTCCGGACATGCGCCCGGCGCGGTTTTCGCTGGCCGCTTGCAGGACGGCAACCGTCGCCCACAGGCTGAGATGGCGCTTCGCCCGGGTCACACCGGTATAAACCAGTTCGCGCGTGACCACCGCTGAAACTGCTTCTGGCAGCACCAGCATGACCCGTTCGAATTCGGAGCCCTGTGATTTATGCACCGTCATCGCCCAGGCCACTTCCCAGTCCGGCAGGCGGGCGAAGGGAATCCAGCGTGGCGTAACGGACGCACCATCGCCTGCGTTGGCGTTGGCGAAACAGACCTTGAGACTACCGT
>JAUXNZ010000210.1 GCA_030682595.1 Rhodocyclaceae bacterium
TTCATCAATGATCAGCAGCCGGGTATGGCACAGGCGCAGGAGATGGATGACCTGATAGCGCAGCTTGCTCGCCGGATCGCTTGCCCGGTAGGGCGTAAAGAAGCGCTCAAGGATCGAGATGTACAGACCCTTCTCGTCAGCAGAAGGTGGTGCTTCGGCAAGAATCACGGGCTTCACGGGATCCGCATCGTCATCAACGTAGCCTTTTCCATGCAAGTCGCAGAAGCGCCTGACGACGGTTGTTTTGCCGTTGTTCGGTTCCCCGACGATCAGCAGACTCGGCATGCGAGGCCTCGTCGGTTTCTCCATCAGGCCACGCAAGGTATCGAGGACGCGATTGGCGACCGGATAGGCGATCCAGCGCGGTTCGTCGAGGAAGGCGATCCTATCCTTATCGGACATGCCCATGATGTGCCGGAAGTCCGGGTGAATATGGTCGAGGTTCATGCAATATCTCCGAATGCATCGATGTTGTCATCAACAAGGAGGCCGAAGAGCGGTGCGGAGGGCATTGCCGGCACAGCAACAGGTGCAGCCGGCATCGGCTGAGCGGGCGAGACCTTCTTTTCATGCTCCGTGCGCCGCTGCGCCTGGCGTCTGGCTTTCTTCGTCCGCTCCTTGGCTTGGTCGACTTTGCTGCGAAGCTCGGTGACGGCACGGAGTATCTGTCGCTCGTCGACGCTCTTGATGCCTTGCTGTTTCAGCAGATCCTTCGCTGCATCGCGCTCCCAAGTACTCATCGAGGGTAGGGTCTGGTCGGCGAAGGGGATCTTGAAGTACTGCCTGATCTTCGGGTCGAAGAACCAGACAGCGCTGATGTCGCGCGGGTCGCGCCGGAACACAAACTCGCGCTTCTTCGTGCGGTCGTCCTCATCTTCCCTATTGATCCAGGGACGCAAGGCCTCGTCGTAGTAGCGCATGCCGTCGATGGCTACTCCGGTGGTCTGGATGGTGCGGCGGAATGTTGGCAGGAAATCCAAAAGGATCGTCAACCGGTCGGCAGGGCGGGGCGGAAGGCCAATACCCTGAACATCGCCATGGCCGAAAATGCCGAGCTCCCATTTCTTGAGCGGTGGCAGTCCGATGCTCGAATGCACCCGACGGTGATAGACCTTGCAGATCAGGGTCACCAGCCATTCCTCGAACTCCGACTTGGTCATGGTCGCATGCTTCTCGGGGTCGTATCCCTCCTTGTCCTTGATCGAGGAGAAAGTTGTCCCCGGTAGGTCGTGGATTTCCTTGAGCAGCGTTCCCAGCGCGCGTTCGATATGTCCCCCGTAGCGCGGCTGCTTTACCGGCCGGAACTCCAGGTGAATGCCGTAGGCCAGACACGAGCGCTGAAAGTTGTCCGAACGGAAGTCCGCACCGTTGTCGACATGGATAGTCTTGGGAATTCCCCAAACCGGCCATTCGGCATCGACCTTGTGCAGCAGGAGCCATTCCTCCTTCGGGAGCATGGAATGCGCCACGCACATCGCCACGGAGGTTTCGGATGGCGGGTCGAACGACAGGTAATAGCCGGTCACCATGCGGCTGTACAAGTCGAGCGCTAGCGTGATCCAGGGCCGGCCGATCGGCTTGCGGTGGATATCATCGACGAGAATGATGTCGGCAGGGGTATGGTCAATCTGCACCACCGACAAAGGAAACTCCACATTTGGAAACTTCCCGGCCGCCGGAAGGAACTTGTTCTTCGCTTTCTCCTTGTAGCCGCGGCCCCTGAGCCGCATCCGCTCGGAGATCTTCTCCAGACGGGAACGAATGGTGCTCGGGCTCGGTGCTTCGATACCACGCTCGTTACAGCGGCGCTGAACTTCCAGAATGGCTTTTTGCTGGATGGGGCGCTGCTGCGTCAGGTAGTAGTCCTTAATGACCTCCTGGATTACGCTCTCGGCGAAGGTCGGGATGCGCGGGTTCCCCGGTTTCCAGCCACGTTTCCTGGGTATGAGGGCCGACACCTCACCATAGGCCTTGTAACGATTCAGCCAGCGATAGAGAGTGGCCGTATCGACGCCAACCTCCTTGGCCTGGCGTTCTACTTCCATCCTGCCAAGATAAAGTGCCGTTATCAGCGGCTTGATCGCTGCAAAGCGCGTTTCCGCAATCTTCCAGTCCGCGTCGGCGATCTCCGACAGATCCGCAGGCGCCACGCTCGCTTCCCCGACAGAAAGAAGTTCAGAAATTCGCAACGGCACAGCGCGTCCGCTGTTAACGTCGATGCCGATTGCGGACTCGAAATCCAATACCTGCGTTATCCGGTAGATTGCATCGCCACACCGAACGAGACTATCGACTTTGACGACAAGAGGGCGGCGTTGCGGTTCGAATGCTTCCCGCCGCAATTCCGGATCGTCTTCCGAGCTATGGAACGAATCGTCTTTGGCGTCATTCATTGGTCGGGCTCCAAAGGTCGGTGAACTCGTTCAAGGGCCGGGTGATATCGCAATCGACCTGACGGGTGGCCAGGAGATGCCAAATGTGCGCTACACCTTCGGCACGGTATATACCCATGAAGTGGCGTGCGAGGAGGTAATGCACCGGGGCAGAGCCCATCTGCCACAGGGTCTCGACGACTTGCCGGCTTTCCTCGACAGGGAACACCATGCGCTTGTAGGGTTCGAGGAAGCGGATGTTCCGCAATGCCTGATCGCGTATCCGCGATTCGTCGTGAATGTGGAATTCCCAGCCTTGATTCCTGGCGTATCGATAGGCGGCCTTCCACTTCGGTAACCATTGCCGCCAGTGCTTGCGCCATTCGCTCTCTGGCTTGACTTCAACGAGTACTGGCTTCGGGTACTCATGGTAGGACTGGTTGCCGAGCCGGTAATAGACGAGGAAATCGGGGGTGTAGTCAAATTGTCGGCCGTTGTGGGCGACAAAGGGAATCCGGCATGGCTGCGGAATTACGTCGAGGACCGCAAGGCAGAACTCCTTCCGGATCAGGAAGTCCCTCTCAAGTGATGACTCGTAGGGGACGGACGTTTCGCCGCGAAAGACATATACGCCCGACAGGCTTCGCCTTGTGGGCCGGATCTTGCGGGTTTGCGCAACAGCATTCTGGGAAGCAGTCAGCATGGCACAACCCAGTCGCAGCTATTTCGATGAAAGTCTAGGACAGTCGCAGCTATTGGCATGATATTCGTCGCAATAATTTCAGATTCTATTAACGTAACTCCCTGATGTTGCGTTGACCATTGTCGCACTAATTTCTGAAAGTGACAGCGGCGGGGTGCCGCGTCCCGGTGAAATTTCCCTCGCCCATCACGGTGTTTTGTTCCTTGACGAACTGCCAGAATTCGAGCGCCGCGTGCTCGAAGCGCTGCGCGAACCGCTCGAAACCGGCCACATCCGCATCGCCCGCGCTGCGCGCCGCGCCGAGTTTCCGGCGCGCTTTCAACTGGTGGCGGCGATGAATCCCTGTCCCTGCGGCTGGCTCGGTCACGGCAACGCCAAGTGTCGCTGTACGCCCGACCAGGTGGTGCGCTATCGCGGCAAACTTTCCGGCCCGCTGCTCGACCGCATCGACCTGATGATCGAAGTACCGGCCGTCACCGAAGCGGAACTGACCGGCCGCGCCGTCGGCGAATCGTCAGTCACTGTGCGCGAGCGCGTCGCCGCCGCGCGGGAACTGCAGATCACCCGGCAAGGCAAACCCAATGCGGCGCTGACGCCAGACGAAATCGAGCAACATTGCCTGCCCGATTGCGCCGGCGCGGCCCTGCTCAAGCAGGCGCTGACCCGCCTCGACCTCTCGGCGCGCGCCTACCACCGCATCCTCAAGGTTGCCCGCAGCATTGCCGACCTGGCCGGCGAAACCTTCATTCGCGGCCCGCATGTTGCCGAGGCGATCCAATACCGCCGTGGACTCGGTTGAAGGCCCGCCATCCCCCAGCCCCTTCCTCGCGGAAGGGGAGACTTGCGGCTCGCTACGCTCGTCTGTCACGGGGAGCGTTGTCCGGGTTGCGGCGCGGCTTGCGCCTGGCGGCGCGTGTCGTCCCGGCTTGGGGCGGCCCGGCACCGGGACTGCAGGGGGTCAAACAGTCTGCTGGCAGTGCGATTCGCGCACAAAGGGCACGAGGACCAGCGCGCCGACCACGGTGACAAACATCAGGCCGAAGCTGGTCTGCCAGGCGGCGGCGTCGTAAAGCCGCGCGCCGCCCGCGAGTTGGCCGCCCCAGCCGCGATCGAGCAGCCAGCCCACCCCCGGTTGCAGGAGCATGCCGCCCATCAGCGGGCCCATGTTGACCACGCCGGAAGCCGTGCCTGTCAGGCGCAGCGGCAGCGATTCCTTCGCCCAGGCAAAGCCGATGATGATGTTGCCCGAGGCAAAACCCGTGATGGCCAGAAGTACGACCATCAGCCAAAGCGGTGGCGCGAGAAAAATCACCGCAAACCAGCCGGCTGTCGCCACGGCGCCGCTGATGAGGTAAAGCGGCTTGCGTCGACCCAGGCGTTGCGACCAGCTGCCGAGGATTGGTCCGCCCAGCGCCCAGGCCACCAGCAACGTCGAGGTCACCGCCGCCGCCGCCTTCGGGTCGAGCCCATGTACCTGCCGCAGCCACGGCACGCCCCACAGGCCGGCAAAGGTGAGCACCGCGCCGGAAAAGCCGATCGGCATCAACATCAACAGCCAGATGTTGCGGTAGGACAGCACCTGAAAGATGCCGGCGAGAATCGGCGGATGACGATGGGTTTCCCCGCCGCCATGATGGTGACTCTGGTAACCGCGCTCGCTCGGATCGTCGCGCACAAACAGCCAGATCGCGATGCACAGCAGGGTCGCAAAAATTCCGGCGCTGCCCATTACCATGCGCCAGCCGAAGTTCTCGACCAGCATGCGCAGCGGCACCCCGGCCATCACGCCGCCGACCACGCCCATGAACAGCGCCATGCCCGAGGCCAGCGCATACTTCTGCGGCGGAAACCAGTGGCTGGCGAGTTTCAGGGTGGACACAAAGGCCACCGCCACCGACGCGCCGACCAGCAGGCGGCCGAAACCGGCCCAGCCGAAATCCGGCGCGAAGGCGAACAACAGGCTGCCCAGGGCGGCGACGCCAGCGCCACCGGCCAGCACCCGGCGCGGCCCCCAGCGGTCGGCCATTACCCCGGTGGGAATCTGCATCACCACATAGGCGTAGAAATAGAAAGCCGACAAATTCCCGAGCGCCGCGCCGCCGATGGCGAAGTCTGCCATCAACTGGTCGGTCATCACGGCGGGCGCGACGCGCTGGTAGAAGGCGAACAGGTAGAGCAGGGCGCCCAGCCCCCAGATCGTCCAGGCGAGCCGGGCCGGCGGGTGCATCAAAGCGGAAATTTTTCCACCCACCAGAGCCGCGCGCGCAGGCCGTATTCGGAAGCGTAGCCGACGATGCGGAAACGGATGATGCCTTGGGTATCGACAATGAAATGGGTCGGCACGCTCTTCACGCGCCAGAGTTCGGCAATGTCGCCATCGTCATCGATGACGGCGGGCACGCTGAGCCGCCGCCCATGCAGATGATCGTCGACAGCCTCCGCATCACCCGACTGCATCGCCACCGACAGCACCGGCCAATCCCTGGCGACAGCCTCGATGTTGCCTTCCTCGGCCCGGCACACCGGGCACCAGGTCGCCCAGAATGCCACCAGCGTCGGGCGTCCCTGCTGCATTCCGGCCAGGCTGACCGCCACGCCATCATTGCGCACCCCCGCCAGCGGCGGCGCCGCACCCTCAGGCAGGCCGCGGTTTTGCCAGAGCGTGATGGCAACGACGATAGCGATCAGGAGCAGCGCTTCCAGCGCCCAGCGTTTCCAGCGTTTGGGGTCGCGCAAAGCGGCGTGGATGGCGATCAGTCGAGGATGGGTCATGGCGCAATATTAACGAAAATACAGCGTTTGCGCCGGGCCGCCCCAAGCAAGCGCGGCCTGCGGCGCCAGCCGCAATCCGCACCTATGCAAATAGAAGCGGCCCGTAACACGCGCGCGCAGCGCGCCGATTGGAACCCCCCGCGAGGGGGGGGCGAAGGGAGGCGGGCGTTTACCCGCGCCCTGTTATTATCGTCTTCCCTTTTTTATGAGATCGCGCCATGCGCAAGCTGCTAACCACAATCTGGCTTAACCCGCGCTGGCAACTCGCGGGCATCGGCCTGGCAGGCCTGGCCCTGGTCGGCGGCGGGGTGGTGCTGGCCCAAACCCTGAATCTGGCCGCCTGCCCGCTGTGCATTCTGCAACGCATGCTGTATCTGCTGCTCGGCATCGAGGCGCTGTTGCTTCTCGTCAACCGGCACCGTCTGGTTGCCTTGTTGATGGCCGTGACGGCGGCGACCGGGGTTTTCATTGCCGGCTACCAGACCTGGTTGCAGCGTTTTCCACGGGGCATCAGTTGCGGTGGCGGCGGCCAGGCCTGGTGGGAACAATTCGTCGACTGGGCGGGCAAGCAAGTCCCGCTGCTGTTCGAGGCCAGCGGTCTGTGCTCGGAAGCCGGCTGGGTGTTTCTCGGCCTCTCGATTGCCGAATGGTCGTTGCTGTTCTTCAGTGCGATGCTGCTGCTGGCGTTGCGGGCGCTGCGCATGTCGGGTCCGCGCGGCCGCTGATCCAGCACATAAACGTGGAATACGCAATTTGACGCCGGGTAATCCCTTGAGCGCAGCGAACAAACTTTGCCCCCCGCCGCGGGGCGGGGGCAGGGGGTGGGGGGCCATGGGAAGGGGCTGACTTTCATGATGCGGGGTGA
>JAUXNZ010000224.1 GCA_030682595.1 Rhodocyclaceae bacterium
GGCCTTGCCGGTCGGCGCGGCAAGCGCGATGCGCAAGGCGGCATTTTCTTCGAGCAGCAAGGCGATGATGCGCGCCAGCGTATGCGTCTTGCCGGTGCCCGGGCCGCCGGAAATCACCGCCAGCCGGTGCGTGAGTGCAATGCGTGCGGCATTCCGCTGCCCCGCATCGGCGAAGCGGCTGGACAGCGCCGCCTGCATTGCAGCGCCGAGCGCCGCGGGAAGCTTCGCCCGCGCCTGAAGATCATGCGCAACCTGCTGCTCATATGCCCAGTAGCGCCGCAGAAACAGGCGTCGTCCATCCCATACGAGCGGCGTTGTCGTTGCAGACGCGGAACGTCTCGCGAAGCTCCCCTCCCCCCCCTGCGGGGGAGGGGTTGGGGGAGAGGGGCGTTGTTCATCGGCGCCACCGACAATGACCATTTCCGGCAGGCGCGCACGCAACCTGGCCCGCGCTCGGCCATCCATTTCCCCCGCCCAGGGCCCCCAACCCGCCTCCTGGTCGAGATCGGCGCAGACGTGACCATCCTGCGTGGCCTGACAGGCCAGCGCCACGGCCAGCCGCGCATCCGGATCATCGCCACCGAGATAGCGCGACAGATGGGCAACGATGCTGTTAGCCATTGACCCCGCTCCAGAATGTTTCGATTTCCGCGTCATCCGGCCGGACAAAAAATACCCCGGTCTGCGTGGCGGAACCCATGCCGCGCAGGAACAGGTAGAACACGCCGCCAAAACTTTCCGCCCAGTCGAGAGCGGGTTCGCGCAAGTACAGCGCCCGTTTCAGGGCCGCCGCATAAATACGCAATTGCAGGACATAGCGATGCGCGCGCATCACCTCCCCCAGGCGCGGCGACGCGTAGTCGGCGGCCTGTTCGCCCAGCCAGTTCGACTTGTAATCGACGATGTACCAGCGCCCGTTGAGACGAAATACCAGATCGATGAAACCCTTCATATAGCCGGCGCGCGCCGCTACCGATCCCAGCGGAAAGGTGAATTCCAGCTCGATCAATCGTTCGCCGCGCGCCACCTGCGCCAGGCACAGACCTGTGGCGTTCAGCGGCGTCGCCACGACATCGGCCACCAGGCGTTCGAGCACAGGCCGCCATTCGGCGGCGTAAGCGAATTCATCCAGCACGGCGGCCGCGATACTTCCCACAGCGGAAGCAGACTGGAAGTCCACGCGTTCGAGCAAGGCATGCAGGCAACGGCCCGCCCGCGTGCCGCGTGGGAAGGCATGGATGCTGGTAAAAGTCGGCGCCGGGCCGCCCCAAGCCGACGTCAGCGGAATACCCCCTCCGGGGGTGGGGGGCAGCGAGCCGCGAATTTGCTGAATGCGGCGAGCGTGGGGGGCCAGTAAAGTCGGCGCTGGCGGGACGGCGTCAATGACTGTGACTGCGTCGCGATCCGGCATCTCCTCGTTGCCCAATCGCGCCGCCAGGCTGGAAAAGCTGCTGATGCGCCAGGGCGCGGGAATCGTTCCCAGGAAGGTCCGTGCCATCAGTGCTTGCGCAGCCACGGGCGCCGCCACGACAGGCGCGCCATCCACCGGCAGGGGCAACACCGCCATTGCATCCGCCAATCCCGCATTGACCTCCTTTGCCAGCGCGGCAATCTCGTCCCGCAAAACGGCCTCGTCCAGTTTGTCCAGTCTGGCGGCCAGTTGTGCGCGTGGGTTGTCGGCGGCGCCGTCATCCGCCGTGCGTGGCGCGAACAAGAGCCAGGCGAGCGGCGAGCGCGCGCATTGATTCACCTTGCCCCAAATGATGACGCAGCGATGCTCGGCACGGGTCAGCGCAACATAGGCCAGGCGCAGTTCTTCGGCGGCGTCCTCAAGCTCGGCCTGCTGCCGCAGCGCATCGATTTGCGCGGAACCGAAATCGAGGCAGGCATGATTTTGAAACTCGCCGGGCCGCCCCAAGAGTTTCTCGCCCTTGAGGGGAGAACCGAGCGCAGCGAAGGTTTGCGGGGTGGGCCTTCCTTATGGGCAAACACCGGCCAATGCTTGTCGTCGGTGCCCGGCGCGTCCCACAGGAAGGGGCAGTAGACGATGGGATATTGCAAGCCCTTGGCGGCATGGATGGTGACGATGCGCACCAGTTGCGCATCGCTTTCCAGGCGCAGTTGCGCCTCCTCGGCCGCGCTGCCTGCACGCGCGCGCGCCACATGCCGCGCCAGCCCTGCGACGTCGAGCGTGCCGGCGTGTTCGGCCGCTTGCAACAATTCGGCCAGATGGCGGTAATTCGTCAGACGCCGTTCGCCGTCGGGACGCGCCAGGACACGGGCAACAACCCCCTCGCGCCGCAGCAACCGCCGCCACATCGCCATGAAGCCACGCTCGCGATACAGCAGCAAGTCGTCGTGGAACGATCCCTGGCGCTCGTACCAGGCCGGATCAGAGTCGGCCCAGGCCGCGAGTTCTCCGGCATGCGCGCCGAGCAGCACCGTCGCCAGCGCCGCCCGCACCAGGCCGGCTCGCGACGGGGCAGCCACCGCGAGCAGCCAGCGCTCGATTTCCTCGGCCTCAATGCTGTGCCAGACACTGCCGCCGCCCATGCTGACGCTGGCAATGCCGCGCCGCGCCAGGGCCTGCTTCACCGCCTCGCCCTGATGATGCTTGCGCACCAGCACGGCAATGTCGCCGCCGCCGAGCCTGCGCGCGTCGTCCCGCGCGTCGTCCCGTGCGTCTCCCTTCCCTGCGCCCAGCGTGGCGCGTCCCGTCGCCGCCAGGGCCAGCAGGCGTGCTATGTCAGTGGCAACCGCCGTGGCGGCCATTCCCAGCGCCGCCTCCTTCGTAAAGCTTTTCTCGTCGCCCGGTTTCGACATCGACCAGAGCGTGAGCGGGGACAGGCCATCGTCGATGCGGCAAAGCTTGCGCTCCATGGTCGCCGCCTTGGCCGGCGCGAACGGCAAGTCGTCGAGCAGGAAGGGATTGGGGCGCGCGAACAGGGCATTCACGGCCGTCAGCAAGGGCGGAGCGGAGCGCCGGTTTTCCAGCAGGGCGTAGCGTGCGTTGGCCTGCCGCCGCGCCGTCAGATAGGCAAACACGTCCGCGCCGCGAAAACCGTAGATCGCCTGCTTGGGGTCGCCGACAAAAATCAGCGGGCAAGCCCCCCCCGAAAAAGCCGCTACGCGGCTTTCTCCCCCTAGGGGGCCAAGAAACACTTGGGGCGGCCCGGCGTGTTTCTTGAGATCTTCCCGACCGAATATGCCAAAAAATATGTCGAGTTGCAGCGGATCGGTGTCTTGGAACTCATCGACCAGCGCCGCCCGGTAGCGCTCGCGCAGACTACCGGCGAGCGCGGCGCCGGCCGGCCCTTGCAGCGCATGGGCCAGATCGGCGAGCAGGTCGTCGTAGGCCATCTGTCCGCTGCGGCGTTTTCTGGCGGCCAGCTCAAGCCGGGCCGTGAGCAGGAAGTCATGCAGCAGCCGACGCGTGGCATTTTCGTACGCGGCTTCGAGACGCCCGGCCGTCTGCAGCAGCACGTCGGCCGCGCCAAAGAATTCGTGCTCGGGTTGCGGGCTGGTTTTGGTGCGCTTTGCCTTGATCTTGGCCAGCCCAAAAAACGCCACGGCATCCGGCAAGGGAAACAGCGGAGTTGCAGCGGCGAACAGTTGCCCCAGCCAGTCAATCCGGGGCTGCATTTTTTCCGGCGCATAGCTGGCCTGGTGCAGTCTGGCGCCGGCCAGCCAGGCGCAAATCTTCGCCGCATCGGCCTGCCAGAGCAGGCGCGCCGTGGCGAAGGCGGCGGCAAAGGCCTGTTCTGCCGCTTGCGGATCAGCGGCGTCTGGTGCCAGGATCTCTGCGTCGATACGGCCCACATGGGAGCGCACCCGGCTGGCCAGACCTTCCGGCCCGCCCAATGCCCCGATCAGCCAGTGCGCCCAGGGCTCCGCTGCCGTTGCCATCAACTTGCGCCAGACATCGCGGGCCACGTCGGCCAGCATGTCCTGCTGATCGGCGAGCAGTTCGCGCTCGAATGGCTGTCCGGCGGCAAAGGCCGTTTCCGTCAGCGCCCGCTGGCAAAAGCCGTGAATGGTGAAGATGGCGGCTTCGTCAAAACTTTCGATGGCGAGCCGCAGCCGGGCAATGGCCTGTTCGGGAGCATGCCGCAGCAGTAGCGCCTGCAGGAATTCATCGTCGGCCACGCCCGTCGTGCCGGTCGTTCCATGGCCCCCCGCCGCGAACGCGGCAAGCGCCTGAATCAGCCGATTACGGATGCGGCCGCGCAACTCGCCAGTGGCGGCGCGCGTGTAGGTGACGACGAGAATCTGGCCGATTTCAAGATTCTGTTCGAGCAACAGGCGCAACACCAGCGCGGTGATCGTCCAGGTCTTGCCCGTGCCGGCGCCCGCCTCGATCAGGCCGGCGCCGGCGAGCGTCACATCAAAGGGAGGCCGCTCAAGCATCGCCGGCTTCTCTCATGACCTGCCGCAGCGGCCCGAAAATTTGCTGCGCCAGTTGCTGGAACTCCTGGCCCAGCGGTCCGCCACCATCCAACGGATCGTCCGCCCGATCGCGCAACACCAAGCGCAGATAGGCATCATCGCGCTCGCCGGGGCGGGGGGGGTGTTTAAGGCCGCTCCAGGTGCTGCGCCAGCCCGATTTTCCGTCCAGCCAGGCCCAGGCAGTTTTTGGATAGAACGACAGCGGCGCGTGCTGGCCCTGTCGATACAGCGTGAGAAGCTCGCCCAGGTGCATGGACGCTGCACCGACGGGACCAAGCACCGTCGCGCCATTGTTGGCCAGCAGCACGCTCTGCTTCACCACACCGGGCGGTGCGGCTAGTTGCAACAGCAGATGATCAATCCACAGGCGCAGCAGATCCTGCGGACGGGCACTGCCGAAGCGCAGGCGCCACAGTCCGTTTGCCGTGATCTGTTCCAGCCGACCGGAAAGGATGGTCTGCCCGTCGTCGCAGCGCGCCTCCAGCGGCGGCAAGGCTTCGGCAGTGACGAAGGCTTGCGCGGATTGCCAGAGCGCGCGGGCTTCAGCGTGTGCCGCCGCGCTGGCGATTTCCCCGGCCACGCCATGCGGCAGCCAGCCCTTCGCCCGCACCAGGCGCGTGGTTTCGTCAGCCGTCGCGCCGGCCTTGAGTCCGGCGAAATGCGCCTCGCGCAGGCGGTAGTTGTCGAGGTTGTCGGTGATGAAGGGTTCGTGAATTTCAAGCAGCTCTTCGCTTTCTTCGAGATGAATGCCCAGTTGTTCGCGCAGGTAAAAGCGCACGGGATGGTCGAAAAAGCGTTGCAGGCGCGGCAATTCAAGTTCAGCGGACGGAGCGGATGGCTCACGGGCGGGCGTCTCGACCAGAAATGGGCTGGCGACACGTTCGGCACGGATGGCATTGCATTGCTCGGCATCGAAGCTGAACAACGGCGGCGCGGACCGATCGAAATACGCCGCGCTGAAAGGCTGCAAGGGATGTTGCACGACCAGCGCCGCGGCTGCCCGGCTGGTCATCCTGGCCAGGGTGTCGAGCAATTCGGCGAGCGGCGCGGCGGGCGGGAATTCGACATTGCTGCGCGGATCGCGTCCGGTGTAGGTAATGACGAGGGCATCGCCGGCGCACTGCAGCGCCTCAAGAAACGCATAGCGTTCCGCGCCGCGCCGGTTGCGATCACCCGGCCGGGGATGGCGGAGGATGAGGTCGAAGCTGGTCGGCGCGTCAGGCCGCGGCCAGGCGCCGTCGTTCATGCCGACCAGGCACAACACCCGTGCCGGCAGCGGCCGGCCGGGCTGCAAGGCGGCGATGGTCGCCGCGCCGGACGCAAAGGCCCGCGCACTGGCTCGTTCGACCAGCGCGGCATCAAGTTCGCGCAGCATGACGGCGAGCGGCAGCCGGGTTTCGCAGCGGGCCGCGCGCGCCTGCGTTGCCAGCGCTTTGATCGCGGCGCGGATGCGTTGCGCTTCGTCCTCCTCCGCTTCGGTCGAGACGAGGAAGCGTTCCTGCGCCGCGCTCAAGGTATCGGCCCATTGCAACGCCGTCTCGCCAGCGCCGACTTTCTGCACCAGTGCAAACAGAGCTTCGACATAGTCGGCAAACCTGCCCAGCAATTCGGCCCGTCCGCCCTCGATGCCAGGCACCGGCAACACCTCGCCATACGTTTGCTCGGGCAGATCGGGCAGCGCCACGCCCAACAATAAACGCCGCAGCCCCGCCCGCCAGGTATGCGCGTCATCGCCCGGCAAGCCGCGCCGCGCGCGCGCGCGGCCATCCAGGCCCCAGCGGATTCCCGCCGCGGCAACCCAGTCACGCAACAACGGCAATTCACTTTCGGCGAGAGCAAAGGCGCGCCGCACGGCTGGCTCTTCCAGCAGGCCCATGACGCTTTCGGCGTCGAGTTCACCCTCGGCCACCGCGCACAGACGACGCAGCGCGCGCCACAACGGCGCGGCCACGCGCGGACGATCGGCGACCACGCAGGGAATGCGTCGCTTTGCCGGCGCATGCAGCAGCACCGCCTCGATGGCCGGCGCATAGGTTTCGATGTCGGGGGTGAGAATCAGGAGGTCCGCCGGAGAAAGCTCGGGCATGGCCTCGAACAGCGCCAGCAGCGCATCGTGCAGCACCTCGGCTTCACGCAGCGGGCCGTGACAGGCATGGATTTGCAACGAGTCGTCCTGCGACACATCGACGCTGTTTTCGAGATCAAGAATATCCCGCTGCAAACGCCCCAGCAGCGTAGTCGGCGGACCAATGAAATACTGGTGCTCCCGGGTCGGCAGGCGCTCGCCCGCCTCGGCAAGCCGGGCAACCACATGCTGACGCGCACGTCCCAGCGAGGCCAGCAGGGGGTGTCCCGCTTCGAGCAACGCGGCCGCCGCGGGGTTTTCGATGGTCATGCGCAACCGCACGCGCTCCCGGTCGATGTCGCCCCAGTATTCGCGGCAGGGCGTCAGCACGAAGACGTGCAGGTCAATCCATTCGGCCAGGCCGAGAAACACCTCCCAGTAGAGTGCGGGCATGGCCTCGACGGCAAACAGGCTGATCCGACGCGGCAAACGGGCGCGCGCAGCGGCGTCCCGCCGCAATTGCGCCATGAAGCGGGTCCGCGGATGCTCGGTGCCGACTTCCGGCAACTCTTCCATCAAGGCGCGCCACAAACCGGCCTGCCAGGCTTCGTCCGGCCCGAGTCCCAGCAACTTTCCCGCACCCCAACACTCGATCCAGTCGGGGCGCTCGACGAGATAGCGATCGAACTGGGCAGCCAACCGGCTGGCGAGTTCATAGCGCTTGACGCCATCATCGTCAGTCAGGTAGTGCTTCACCTCCGGCGCGGCACTCTCGCCCAGCAAGCGCAACAGACGCCATTGCAGCGCGGCGCGATCAAACGGATTGACCGCGGCAACCTCCGCCAGCACCCGCCCAAACAGATGCCAGGCGTAAGCGGCGGGAAACGGAAAGGCAATCTGGGTGGCGATCCCCAGTTCGTCGGCCAGCCGGAACCCCAGCCAGCGTGCCAGCGCCGTGGCCGGGACGACCACCTGCTCGGTTTCCAGCAAGGGCAGCGGCGCAACGCGCAACAACGCCGCCTGCGCCAGGGCCAGCGTGTCGGGGCGATTGCTTAGATGAAGGTGCAGCATGACGCGGCGATTCTAAGCCGGCCAGGGCAGGCGCACGTAAAAATGGCCGCCCACAGGCAGCCCTTTTGCGTTCACCGGAGCCTTTCCGCCGGGCCGTCCCAAGGAAAGGCGTCACGCGCCGCCAGGCGCAACCCGCTCCCAGGCATGAACGGGGCTCCCCGTGACAGACGAGCGCAGCGAGCCGCAAGTCTCCCCCTCCCGCGAGGGAGGGGCTGGGGGAGGGTGGGTCAGATTACTGCTCGCCGACCACCACCACCGTCACCTTGGCCACGACATCGGCATGGGGCGAGACTTCCAGGACGAACTCGCCGATGGTCTTCAAGAGACCTTCCGGCATGCGCACGGCGCTCTTGTCAGTCGCGACGCCTTGCGCGGTCAGCGCTTCGGCAACGTCGGCGGGACTCACCGAACCGAACAGGCGACCATCGACACCGGCCTTGCGGGCGATCTCGACCTTCAGGCCTTCGAGCCTGGCGGCCACGGCTTGCGCCGCGGTGAGCTTATCGGCGGAGAGGCGCTCCAACTCGGCGCGACGCGCCTCGAACACCTTCATGTTCTCGGGGGTGGCGCGCTTGGCGAAGCCTTTGGGAATCAGAAAATTGCGGGCATAACCTTCCTTGACCTTGACGACATCGCCGAGACCGCCGAGGTTAACCACTTTGTCCATCAGAATCACTTGCATGGTTTGTCTCCTCGTTTACTGGTGCAGGTCAGTGTAGGGCAGCAGCGCCAGGAAGCGGGCGCGCTTGATGGCGGTCGACAACTGACGCTGAAAGCGCGTCTTGGTGCCGGTGATGCGCGCCGGCATGATCTTGCCGTTTTCACTGATGAAGTCGCGCAGCAGGTCAACATCCTTGTAGTCAACCTGTTCGATCTTCTCGGCGGAGAAACGGCAGAACTTGCGGCGCTTGAACATGTTGCGGTTCTTGTTCTTGGTCTTGTCGTCTTTCTTTTTACTACTGGGCTTGAAAGCCATATCAAAATCCTTTTATCAAATCATCTCTGCAAATTCGATCATGGTCACGTGCAGCACGGGCATCTTCTGTTTCAGGCTCTTCGCGGCCAGAAAACCGCTGACCGTGAGTCCCGTGCCGGGTGACGCTTCCTTGAGCAGCAGGGCAGTCGGGCCGAGGGCCACGCAGGCAAGCTCGCATTCGACGTTGCGGGAGGTTCCGGCTTCACTCTGCTCCGACGCATGGACGACCCGGAATTCGATCACCGGGACACCCGCCGGGGTGTAACGCAGAATGCCTCGCTCCAGCAACCGACCTGCAAGCTCGGTGCGGTTAGCCAACTCAGGCGGCAGCCTCTATGTTGTCAACCGCGGCCTCCGCGACCTCGACCGGCTTGGCTTCAGTCGGCGCACTCGGCGCGGCGAACGAGCGTGACTTCTCCTCCTTCATCATCGGGGAAGGCGCGGTCTCGGCCTTGTCCGCCTTGATGGTCAGATGGCGCAATACGGCATCGTTGAATTTGAAGGAATGTTCCAGTTCGGCCAGGGTCTCGCCATCGCACTCGATGTTCATGAGCACGTAGTGCGCCTTGTGCACTTTCTGGATCGGATAGGCCATCTGGCGACGACCCCAATCTTCCAGGCGATGAATGACACCGGACTTGCCGGTGACGAGCGTCTTGTAACGCTCGATCATGGCGGGAACCTGATCGGATTGGTCCGGGTGGACGATGAAAGCTATTTCGTAATGTCGCATGCACGCTCCTTTTGGGTTGGGTGAAGCCCCCCCGCATGCAGTTCGGGTGGGGCAAGGATGAAAGGGGCGTGATTTTATCTGGAACAAAGCGACATTACAAGGTAATGTGCGGGCAAGAAATCCGCCTGCTCCGTTTTCTTCCGCCAGCACCCGCACCGATAATGCATGTCAATGCTTGATAAACCTTTCCCCGATCTCGAAGCTTGGGTCGCCTTTTTCTGCCAGGCGAACATTCCCGTACTGCGCCACACCGAGCACCGCTTGGCCGAATTGTGCGCCAATGCCAACAAATCCAACGCCCGCGTCATATCGTCGGTCATTCTTCACGACCCACTGATGACGCTGCGCGTGCTGGCCTATATCGAGGCCAAACGCAACAAGAACCGCGATACGGACATCACCACCATCGAACGCGCGCTGATGATGATCGGCATGGAGCCTTTCTTCCGCGATTTCCAGGAACTGCCGTTGATCGAGGATCAACTGAAACCGCATCCGCGCGCCCTGCTCGGCCTGCTCAAGACCATCAACCGCGCGCGCAAGGCAGCACAGTGGGCGCGCGACTGGGCGATCTATCGACACGACCTCGATGTCGATGAAGTCGTCGTGGCCACCCTGCTCTATGACTTCACCGAAATTCTCATGTGGTGCTTTGCCCCCAATCTCGCCTTGCAGTTCGCCGAGAAACAGCAGGCCGACCGCACCCTGCGCTCGGTCGACTTGCAGGCCGAAGTTTTCAACCAGCCCCTTTACCAGATCAAGCTGGCCTTGGCTCACACCTGGCGCCTGCCCGAGCTGCTCACGACCCTGATGGACCCCAGCAATGCAAACCACCCGCGCGCCAAGAACGTCAAGCTTGCGGTCGATCTTGCGCGCCACTCGGCCAACGGCTGGGACGATGCCGCCTTGCCGGACGACTACACGGCCATCGGCGAACTGCTGCACCTGAGCGAGGAAGCAGTGATGCGTCGCTTGGGACGGGACAAGCCCGAAGCAATAACCGGGACTGCGGCCACCGACAATCAACCGCAGTAACGCAGGTTCAACTGCTCAAGCAGCAGCTCCGGCTGTCCGTAGGCGAGGAAAGCAGCCACCAGCACCGCGCCGAGCGCGACACCCAGCAGCACCCAGCCAACGGTGCGCCACCGGCGTCGGGAAGCCTGAGATTGTGACGTTATTTGCACAGACTCGTCACTCATGATCGAACACCGATCCAAGTAATCGTTAAAATACGCCTTCCGCCCCCATAGCTCAGTGGATAGAGCACCTTCCTCCTAAGAAGGGGGTCGCACGTTCGATTCGTGCTGGGGGCGCCACAGAAACCTAGTAACCATGCGGGTTTGCGGCATTTTAGCAAGATTCCATAAGCATTGGCAACAACGTAAAAAACCGGATTTTTGCCACCGAGTGCCCCCGTTTTGCCACTGAATATCACGATTTGCCCCGCCGTAAGTGTCCCCGTTTTGTCCCAGCAACAGGTTTTCGCTACGTTGGCGAAAAATAAAGGCAACGTCAACCCGATTCGGTGTCATTCGTTATCATGTCCTGACCTGCCATTTTTCTGGATTTCATGCTCAAGATTTTTGACCTGATGTTTTCGACTCGTGCCGGAAAATTGGCAATGCGCGGGTACGCGCTAGTTTTGCTGCTAGCGCTTGCTCTCTTGGCAACTGAGATGCCGCCTCAGGTCATTGTGTCACTGCTGGCTACCGCACTGCTCACTCTTGCACTTACGTTCAAGAGTGAGATCAGCCGGCACCGTGGCAGCATCGCCGACCGTGCCTGCGATCTTCTGCCCGTCGCACAAAGCAGCATTGCCCTCGCGTTTGCGTTCCTGCCCCTCCCTGTGCGGTTCTACGCTGCGCCGGCACGCGTCCTGCCTCGCCCCGCGACTGGACGCCTTGGCCGCTTACCTGCTGTCACGCTTAGCCCCCGGCTTTTGCCGGTCCCTACCGCTTGCGCGTAGCGCTGCCGGTGGGTTTCTCTTTCTTCGACTGAGAACTGCCGGCCCCTGCAGCCGAGCAGCGCGACGACGCACGCCAGCATAAAAATTCCGGCAGTTCTTTCGGGGAACTGCTATGCAACCAGCACAAACACAAATTCAGGCGAGCGCGGCATCGACGCTTGCAATGCTTAAATCTCTTTACCCTGGTGCTGTACTTCTCAACACCAATCAAGTTGCTGCGGCGGTCGGGTTGAGCGCAAAGACCATCAGGAACCTACAGGGCAGGTTTCCGATCCAGTCCATCAAGCTTGGGGAAAATAGGCGGTTCAGGATGGTCGATGTTGCTGATGCCATCGACTCGGGCCTTGAGCTACCTACCCCAATTGAAAAAAATGAGCAGAAACGCGGGCGCGGCAGGCCGCGCAAGGCTGGAGGTGTGGCATGAGCGCCGAATCGCGTCCTCACCCCCGCTTTCTGTGGACTGAGCAACGCGTCCAGTCGTTGCCTTTGTCATTGAAAAGGCTGTTGGAATACGTCTGGACAGGCCCTGATGTGAATGGGGCCGGTGTTACTGTCTTTGAGCCGGGAGTTTGGCAGTCGCGCATTGGTGAAATCTCGTTTGCTATTGAGACAGGCTTGGAGATGTTGGACAAGGCTGGGCATGTCCTCTATGACACTACAACTGGGGAAGTGTGGCCGCGCCGCTGGTTCTCATTTCACAAGTTTGCAACAGCGCCAGCTAAATCAGCACTTAATGCTGGGCTGAGAAGGATTCAAAGCAGCTTGATTCTTGCAGCAGTCAGTGAGGCGGCGGCTCATGCTGGCGTATCTGTGGATAACTTCAAGGTAAATGTTATAAAACAACGAGGTAACCTACCAACACCAACCCCAACTCCAACTACAACCACCACCACCACGCTGTCAGGGCTTTGGCTGGAAGCGGTGGAGGTGGAAATTGAGAATCAAAGAAAGCTCAAAGGAGTCGTGAGCGAAGACGGGCTGAGGAATTCAATTCTGAAGCGGTACGCGGACGGAAACAAAGGGCCAGGGCCAGGGGTGCTGAAGCAGCTTGAGGCGCGCAAGCGCGCTCAAGAGCGGCGGGCGCAGCCTCCTACCCCTGAGCCGGCCAGGGCCGCCCCAGAGGTCGTCTCAGCCCATATGAAGGGCATAAATCTGCTTTACCGACCAACCGCCACAGCCGCAGCATAAAAAAAGGGAGGCCAAAGCAGCCTCCCCAACCTTCCTTCCAGTCAACCAAGCCTGCCGCTTGCGCGGCAGGCGTCCCGCCTACGGCGGGTTTTTTTGGATGAAAAGACAAAATTCACTCGCGATGATAACCGTCAACATGGATGCCCATATCTTGACCCGCGTCATGCCTGACTTCCCTGTTTAAGCTGTCAGCGTGCTTTTCAAGCCGCTGCTTTACCTCATCAAAAGCCGTGCCCTTGCCGCCGATAGTGTTTTGCCCGGCTGCACTAGCTGCACTAGTGCCTGTGCTGCCACCAGCAGCTGCTTTGAGCTTATCTTGAAAATCCTGCTTTTCTTGAGGTGAAAACTGGCTTTTCCCACCATCCTGATTCTCTCTCCCAGCCGCTGGGGACTGGCTCTTGCTTGCTGCTTTCCCATCCAATAAATCCGCGCCGCCAGGCGCGACAGCCTGCGCAGCAGGCACACGCGAGTCCGGCTTGATGGCCCCGTTTGTCAAGTCAGACTTCGAGTCCTGCCCACTCATGCCCATGCCTGATTTTTTGAGCCAGTCAGACATGGCCTGCCCTGCTTTCCCTGCACCAGCCCCGCCAGTCGCCTGATTCAAAGCCGCGCCGGCCGCCACCCCTGCCATTCCAGCGGCCACGCCAGCGGCAACAGAGCCGGCCATGTCCCCACTGCCCAGCGCCACGTTTCCAGAAGCCAGTGATGCAGCAATCCCATCTGCGTGGTGCGTCAGGAACGCGAGCAGCACAAAGCCGAACATTGACCCAAGGATTGGCGTCCAAATGTCTGCGACGACACTGAATGACTCAGCGTCAATAAAGTTTGTGAAAGATTCAGCAACAATTTGCAGGGAGGTCACGATTGCAGCGAGGATGACGATTCTGTAAACCAACCCGAGCAGCATTTTGAAAGGTGCTATTCCTTGGTCTCTTAAACCCTTCAGTCCAAGCATTGCCACCGAGAGTGGCGCTACTGCGATAAACAGTGCCGCCTGCACTTTCACCAGAAAAACCTTGAGCGCGATATACGCGCAGCAGATGAGAATGACCATTGACGTAAAAAACACCATCAAGGCAGTGACAAAACCAAGCCCAGGAACCAGTGCCATAGCTGCCATCGTGCCGGGGCTGGTTGCCGTGGCCTTAGCCACCGCAATCGTAATCTTTCCATAGCTCACCAGACCGATTGACAGTATGTCCCAGGTGTCAAATGACCCGCCGCCGGCGCCGACCCAGGATGCAGCTTGGCCGAGAAAAAAGTCGACGGTGCCCTGCATAAAATCGCCGATCTTCGTCCCGCCAGAGTCGCCAGGTTCCAGCAGGTAGAGACAGAAGGCCGCCCACAGAATCGACATCGAAAGCTTGCCGATGACTTTGTCAATTGTCGCGTCAGTACCGAGCATAGCCAGGCCATCAATGGTGAACTGCAGCACGAGAAAGACGAACAGCAGCTTAATCGCGATGACAAGCAAGTTGTTCGTAATCGCAACCGTCGACGCTTGAAGCGCCGCGCCGACCAAGTCGGTCGGCGGGGTGTAAGCCAACGCGCCGCCGGCAGCGGCGAGCAGGGCGAGGGCAAGCAGTATCTTTCTCATGTTCATGTTCCCTTCTTAAAACTGACCAGGCTTCT
Source organism: Rhodocyclaceae bacterium (assembly GCA_030682595.1). GTDB lineage: Bacteria > Pseudomonadota > Gammaproteobacteria > Burkholderiales > Rhodocyclaceae > Sulfuricystis. The sequence continues at coordinate 14,078 of JAUXNZ010000224.1, forward strand.
TTTCGCGCGGGGGTGGCAGTGGCTTGTTTTCGAACTGCCAAAGCCGAGCGTTGATCTTGTCTATCTCTTCCTGTGACATTTTTCCAGCTGGCTCTTTACCGCATGCCGTTAGCATAACGGCGGCGAGCAGGGTGGCGGCGATGATCTTCATGGTCTTTCCTTTCAGTTCAGAATTGGCCCGGTTTCTTCGGGCGGGGCGGGGGGAGAGGTTTGTTTTCGAACTGCCACAGTCGGGCGTTCATGTCCTCGATCTTTTGCTCTTTTTGCGCTTGCGCGATCAGATGTTGATTCGTCGCCTGCTGCTGCGTAGCAATCAAATCGCGCAGCTTCATGCTTTCTTCGATCTGTTTTGCGTTGATGCTTCCAAGCGTTTTCAAAGCAGCCAGGTTTCCCTGTGAGCTTGAGACTCGTTCAGTAAGTCCTTGCAATGCAGTTGCATCGTCCGCAAATTGCTCGCGCTGCATCCCTGCATTCTGCATTGCCGACTTCAATCCATCGGTGCTGCCTTCCGTCCAAGTCCTGAACTTGTCGGCGAAGTTCAGCGCCTCACGGGAATTGAACATCTTCCCGAAGTTCTCATCCACCTTCGCAACACTTGATCCAATATCCTTGCCCATACTGTGCAGCTTCGCCATATTGTTTGCAATGCGTAACACGTCCGGCGATTGCACCCCCAAGGGATTTTCCATCAAGTTCGTCAGCATCGCCTGCGTCTGTTGCAATTGAGTGACGTACTGCTGAGATTGGGTCGCGTACTGCTGCACAAGCTGCACGTTGTTCAATATCTGCGTGATTTCAGTCGCCCCCGCAATCCCACCACCGCCAGCGTGTGCGGGGGCGGTCGCCAGCATCGCGGCGGCGAGCAGCCCGGAGAGCCGGCGCGGTTTCATCGTGTGACACCAGCCTCGCGGCGCTCTTTGCGTGCGCGAGCGACGAAAACAGCGACCAGGGCGATGGGCGCGACCAAGACTAGGAGTGGCGAATACCAGGCCGAAAAGCCGAAGGTGGCAACCACAAAAACAAAACTTACGACGGAGACCACTGCGATTGCAATCTGTTGCATTGCGGTCTTCGGATCCGGATCGAGTTGCATTTTGTATCTCCTTAAAGGTTGAGTTTTGCTGCAAAACCAATGCTTATGTCATTCGCTACTGTGTTGCCTGTTCGTCTTCGCCGCCGCCAAAGGGGCTGCCGTGAAGCGCGATGAATGTCAGCCGCTGTCGCTCAATAAGCAGCGTGCGCCGTCCCTCACGGGAGCCTGCGAGCAGTGCCCGGCGATCTTCAGCCGGCAGGCTGTAGCCTGCCGCAGCTGCCGCTGTTTTGTGTCCCTGATGCTGCTGTTCCAGAACTTGCATTTTTTCCCCCTTCACAAATAGCGCTGGACGATTGCCAGCAGAAGCGCGCCTGTGAGCGCGCCACCAAAAAATAAGGCCGTCATCCAGCCAGCTGAGGCGCGATCCAGCACCGTGCTTGCTTCCGCAGCAGCAGCCTCGGCACATCCTGCTGCCGTCCGGGCGCTGAGCGCCGCCGCTTCGCAGCTGGCCGCAAACTTCGCGCTGGCCGCGTCTGCCGAGGCCGCCGCCGCCTTCGTGGCCACCGCCGCCGTGGCCTCGATCTGCTCAACCACCGCAGAAAACACCGCGTCAACCAATGGCCCAGCTGCCCAGGTGCCAACAGCATGTTTAATCTTTGCCTCGGCCTCTTCGGTTTGTTGCTTCAGAAACGCCGCAAGGCTTGCGGAATAGTCCTTGAGCCGTTCCGCTTCGCTGTTCGACGACTCGACAATCTTCGCAGCGACCCGATTCAATGCCGCATCCACCTCTCCAACCAGCTCCGTCTTGGCGCCAGCCAAGGCGGTGATTCCCTGCTGCGTCAGCAGCAGGGGCAGGAAACTGGGGTCATCCAAGTCCATCTTGTACTGATGTGCGATGGCGAGCAGCTTCACCTTATCAACGTCGGGCAGCTGCTCAAGCAGTTGCTGCAGCTTCGGGGGGATGCGATCGGCTGGGGCGGCCATGGTTAGCCCTCAACACCAAGTCGGTCTTTGATCGTGTTCAAGGTCTCATGACACCCCTTGCGCCAAATCTGAGCGTATTTGCGATGGTAGCGGGGGAGTCGGGTATCTGAGCAGGCCGCTTCAAACGTCAGGCTGAACTCATCAATCAGGGCCATCGCCCCTGCGCGCAAGCGCGGCATGTCAAGCTCGATGCCGCCAGCGTCAGCCAGTACCTTCCGGCCGCTAGATGGCTTGATAGAGCCGTCATCGGATCCCGTCCAGCAAATCCAGTCCTCTTCGCCTTCGACGAACTGCTGATTCCTCAGCACAACGTAATCACAATCATCGCCGCCCAGGTCAATCATGCGCTTAACCGTGCGCATGCTGGCTGCAAACGGGGTAATGGGGTTGATGAATGTGGGCTTGTAGCCCTCGGCCTTGATATCGTCCAGAAATCCAAAAGCCGTCTGTACCTGCTCCAGGACAGTCAAGCCAGCGGCCGGGAAGTCGCACAGCACCAGGGGAGCGCCGTGATCCAAAACGGTCGCGATTTTTTCACGGTCTGTGCGCTCACCATGCAACGCAAAGGACAGGACACCATCGCCGGGCCGCTGCTCAACCAGCCGGCCATCACCATCGCGCCGACCGTGGTACTTCAGCAGCTGGCCAACCTCGCCATCGCCGTCGACCAACAGTGCATCGACGCCGTGTGCAGTGTAGTAATCGGCGAGGACACGCGCCGCCACCGATTTACCACTGCCGCCCTTGTCGCTAATCGTCATCACAAACCGCTTCATTCGATTACCTCGCTATTTTTCGTCTGGGTCTTGAAAAGCTGGCCGTTTTGTTGCCATCGGCCGCGCTGCTGGTGCTGCTGGTGTTGCCACCGCTTTAACTTCTTTTGCTGCAAAAGTTCCACTTGTATTAACGCTTGTGTTACCTAAAGGTTTACGCTTTTGCTTTGATTGTTTCGTCTGCTGCGAAGCAACTGATAAATATGTTTTCAAAGTCCCTGCGCTTATCTTGAATCCGGCATTTCCAAGAGTTTCAACGATCTGTTGATATGTATAGCCTGCATCAAGCCTAGCCTTGATTTTCTCGGCTGTTACAAAAACCATTTCGCGGGCCGACATTGCGCGGTTCGGTGGTGTATCTGGAAGACTGTCA
>JAUXNZ010000071.1 GCA_030682595.1 Rhodocyclaceae bacterium
TCGGACTGCTGTTTGCCCTGCTGTCGCGATTGCGTCGCGCCGCATATCAACTGGGCCTGCTTGCCACCGTGCATCTGCCGGTGCCGGTGGTCGTCGTTGGCAACATCATTGCCGGGGGCGCCGGCAAAACCCCGTTGACACTATGGCTCGCGATACAACTTAGCGCTGCCGGAAGAAAGCCGGGCATCGTCAGTCGCGGCTATGGTGGAAAAAGTTCAACGGCAAAAAAAGTCGGCGCTGGCGACACGGCGGCTGACGTCGGCGACGAGCCATTGCTGCTAGCGCGGCGCGCAAGCTGTCCGGTTTACGTCGGCGTGGATCGCGCGGCAGCGGCACAAGCCTTACTTGCGGAAAACCCTGATTGCGACCTGATACTTTGCGACGATGGCCTGCAGCACTATCGGTTGGCGCGCACTGTTGAAATAGCCGTGATCGATCGACGCGGCTCGATGAATGGCTGGCCGCTGCCGGCGGGCCCGTTGCGCGAGCCGGTGAGCCGTCTGCTGTCAGTCGATGCAATAGTGCTGAACGGGAACGCCATCGCGCCGATTGCGGATGTACCTGTATTCAGGATGCACCTGGAAGGCAGGCGTTTCTACCGCCTCGAAGATCCGGGCATCACCTGTTCGGCGCGCGACCTGGCCGGCAGAAAACTCCATGCGGTCGCCGGTATCGGCGAGCCACAACGCTTCTTCGACCATCTGGCTGTACTGGGTCTGGACTTTGAGGCCCACGCTTTTCCCGACCACCACCGTTACACCCGCGCCGATTTTGCTCTCGCCGGCGATGCGATCCTGATGACGGAAAAGGACGCGCTAAAATGCGCCGGCCTGACCCCTCTGCCGATCTGGGTGCTGCCGGTCGCAGCCCGCATCGAACCCGACCTCGCCCGCTTTGTACTGGAGAAAATCGATGGACCCGCGTCTGCTTGAAATCCTCGTCTGCCCGCTGTGCAAGGGCCCGCTCGACTACCGCAAGCCGCAGGGCGAACTGGTCTGCAGGGCCTGCCGGCTCGCCTATCCGGTCAAGGACGACATTCCGGTCATGCTCGAAGACGAAGCGCGCCAACTCGCCGCGACGGAAGATTAAGCGAGTGTCGTTTCGCGTCGTCATCCCTGCCCGCTACGCTTCGACGCGCCTGCCCGGCAAACCCTTGGCCGACATTGCCGGCAAGCCCATGATCGTGCGGGTGGTGGAAGCCGCACTTGCCAGTGGCGCCAGCGAGGTCATTGTTGCGACCGATGATGTTCGGGTAAGGGACGCGGTTGCCGCGCATGGTCATACCGTGACGCTGACGCGTGCAGATCATCCGAGCGGAACCGATCGGATTGCCGAAGTTGCCCAACAATTCGGCTGGCCGGATGATGCGGTCGTGGTTAACGTGCAGGGCGACGAACCACTTATCGATCCGACCGTGATAACCGCCGTGGCGCATGCGCTGGAAAATGATCGTGCAGCCGCCATGGCCACCGCCGCGCACGCCATTACCAACCTGGCCGAATTCATGAACCCCAACGTCGTCAAGGTGGTGACCGCGGCGAGCGGACGCGCCCTGTATTTTTCGCGCGCACCGATTCCCTGGCACCGTGACGGCCTGGCCAACCAGCCAGAAAATTTACCGGCGGATTTCCTGGCGCGCCGCCACATCGGCCTGTATGCCTATCGCGTAAGTTTTTTGCATCGCTATGGCGCGCTTGCCCCGGCGCCCATCGAGCAATGGGAAGCGCTGGAGCAGTTGCGCGCGCTCTGGCACGGCTACCCCATTCAGGTCATCGACTACCCTCACCTCCCCGCCCCCGGGGTCGACACCCCCGCCGATCTGGCGCGCGTGCGCGCCATTTTTGCTGCACCGCACTAATCAGGGCAGCTATCCTTTAATAGATAAAATCTAGCGGAATTCCCGCCAAAAGTGGGAGAATCGCCAGGTTTGGCAGATAACCATCGCTAACGGACGACAACAGAGGAGATACGCATGCGTTTGATTTTATTGGGCCCACCCGGGGCCGGCAAAGGCACCCAGGCCAACTTCATCAAGGAAAAGTTCGGCATTCCGCAAATTTCCACCGGCGACATGCTGCGCGCCGCAGTCAAGGCGGGCACCCCGCTGGGCGTTGAAGCCAAAAAAATCATGGATGCCGGCGGCCTGGTGCGCGACGACATCATCATCGGCCTCGTCAAGGATCGCCTGAAAGAAGCCGACTGCAAGAACGGTTACATGTTCGACGGTTTCCCTCGCACCATTCCGCAGGCGGATGCAATGAAGGATGCTGGCGTGGCCATCGATTACGTGCTCGAAATCGACGTGCCGGATACCGAGATCGTCGGTCGCATGAGCGGTCGCCGCGTGCATGTCGCTTCGGGCCGCACCTATCACGTCAAGTTCAATCCGCCCAAGGTCGAAGGCAAGGACGACACCACCGGTGAGGCACTGATCCAGCGCGACGACGACCGCGAAGAGGTCGTGCTGAAGCGCCTTGAGGTCTATCACCAGCAGACCGAGGCACTGGTCGGCTACTACACCAAGTGGGCCGAAAGTGGCGCCGCCGGTGCACCCAAGTACCGGAAGATCAATGGCATGGGCAAGGTCGAGGCGATTCGCGACAATGCCTTCTCCGCATTGAAATAAGCCACGGGAGAGCGCATTCATGGCAGCCAAGAAGATTAACGCCTTCTACGCGCAATCAGGCGGCGTGACAGCCGTCATCAACGCCTCGGCTTGTGGCGTGATCGAGACTGCGCGTAAGCACAAAGACCGGATTGGCAAGGTCTATGCCGGCCGGAACGGCATTATCGGCGCGCTGACCGAGGATCTGATCGACACCAGCAAGGAGTCCGCCGCCGCGATTGCCGGATTGCGCCACACGCCCTCCGGCGCCTTTGGTTCCTGCCGTTACAAACTGAAGAGCCTGGAAGCCAACAAGCGCGAGTACGACCGTCTGATCGAGGTGTTCAAGGCGCACAACATCGGCTATTTCTTCTACAACGGTGGCGGCGATTCAGCCGATACCTGCCTGAAGATATCGCAACTGGGTAAGGCCATGGGTTACCCCCTGCAGGCCATTCATGTGCCCAAGACGGTCGACAACGATCTGCCGATCACGGACAACTGTCCTGGCTTTGGTTCCGTTGCCAAGTACATCGCCGTCTCGACGCTTGAGGCGACCTACGACGTGCGCTCGATGGCCAAAACCTCGACCAAGGTGTTCGTCCTCGAAGTGATGGGGCGTCACGCCGGCTGGATCGCTGCTGCCGGCGCGATGGCCTCGACGATCGGCACCGAATTGCCCATCATCGTGCTGTTCCCCGAGGTGCTCTTCGATCAGAAGAAGTTTCTCGCCAGGGTCGACGCGCTGGTCAAGAAATTCGGTTACTGCACCATCGTCGTTTCGGAGGGCTGCCACTATCCGGACGGCAAATTCCTCGCCGAGCAGGGCACGCGCGACGCCTTCGGCCATGCCCAGTTGGGCGGCGCCGCACCGGTCGTCGCCAACATGGTCAAGGATGCGCTGGGTCACAAATTCCACTGGGGCGTCGCCGACTACCTGCAACGCGCGGCACGCCACATCGCCGCGAAAACCGACGTTGATCAGGCCTATGCCGTAGGCAAGGCAGCCGTCGAGTTCGCCCTCCAGGGCCACAACTCGGTGATGCCGGCGATCGAACGGACGTCGAACCAGCCTTACAAATGGAAGATCGGCATGGCGCCGCTGGCCAAGGTGGCCAACGTCGAGAAGATGATGCCCAAAAGCTTCATCACCAAGGATGGTTTCGGTATCACCGCCAAGTGTCGCGAGTATCTCGCACCGCTGATGAAGGGCGAGGACTATCCGCCTTACGGTGCCGATGGTTTGCCAAAATATGTAACGTTGAAAAACGTTGCTGTCACCAAAAAGCTGTCGGAGTTCAAGCTTTAACCGGGTTCAGTTTTAATTCACCACAATTTTTTTTGGAAACAGGGGGGTCTATGTCATGTCAGAAGGTTTGATTTTCGCGTTGGTCTGTGCCGTTGGCGCTATTGCCTACGGTCTAATTTCTACCCAGTGGATTCTTGGGCTGGCAACCGGCAACGACCGGATGCGGGAAATCTCCGCAGCCGTGCAAGAAGGTGCGCAAGCCTATCTGAAGCGTCAATACACCACCATCAGCATGGTGGGTGCAGTGCTGACGGTAGTGATCTGGGTGTTCCTGGGCGCCACCACGGCGATCGGCTTCATCCTTGGCGCAGTATTGTCGGGCCTGGCCGGCTTCATCGGCATGAACGTTTCCGTGCGCGCCAACGTGCGTACCGCCGAAGCGGCAAAGCAAGGCATCAACGCCGCGCTTAACGTCGCCTTCCGCGGTGGTGCCATCACCGGCATGCTGGTGGTCGGCCTCGGCCTCCTCGGCGTCGCCGGTTTTTATGCCTACCTCAAGGCAACCACCGCGGGCGATGTCCCGATGGCCACGCTCCTGCATCCGCTGATCGGCCTCGGCTTCGGTTCCTCGCTGATCTCGATCTTCGCGCGGCTGGGCGGCGGCATCTTCACCAAGGGTGCCGACGTCGGCGCCGACCTGGTGGGCAAGGTCGAAGCCGGCATTCCCGAGGATGATCCCCGCAACCCCGCCGTTATCGCTGACAACGTCGGCGACAACGTCGGCGACTGCGCCGGCATGGCCGCCGACCTCTTCGAGACCTACGCCGTGACCATCGTCGCCACCATGCTGATCGGCGCCCTGGTTCTCAAGGGCTTCGAACAGCAGGCCGTGATCTATCCGCTGGTGCTGGGCGGCTTCGCGATCATCGCCTCGATCATCGGTGCGATGTTCGTCAAGTACACGCCTGGCCAGAAGATCATGACCGCGCTGTACAAGGGCCTGATCGTCGCCGGCGTCCTGGCACTGATCGCCTTCTACCCGATCACCACCTACTTCCTCCCCGACAACATTCTCGATGCCGTCATGGGCATCAACGGCGGCGGCCATATGCGGCTGTATGGCGCGGCAGTGATTGGTCTGGTGCTGACGGGTCTGATGGTCGTGATCACCGAGTACTACACGGCAACCGAGTACGCTCCGGTGCGTCATATCGCTCAAGCTTCGACGACGGGCCACGGCACCAACGTCATCGCCGGCATTGGCGTCTCGATGCGCTCCACGGCGCTGCCGGTGCTGTCCGTCTGTGCGGCCATCTGGGCGTCCTACCTGCTCGGCGGTCTCTACGGCATCGCCATTGCCGCGACCTCCATGCTGTCGATGGCCGGCATCATCGTCGCGCTCGACGCCTACGGCCCGATCACCGACAACGCTGGTGGCATCGCTGAAATGGCCAATCTGCCGAAGGAAATCCGTGACGTGACCGATCCACTCGACGCCGTGGGTAACACCACCAAGGCGGTGACGAAAGGTTACGCGATCGGTTCCGCCGGCCTGGCCGCGCTGGTACTGTTTGCCGACTTCACCCACGCTCTCGAAGCCTTCAAGCCGGGTGTCAAGTTCCTCTTCGACCTGTCCGACCCGGCAGTCATCATCGGCCTGTTCATCGGCGGCATGGTGCCTTATCTGTTTGCCGCCATGGGCATGGAAGCCGTCGGTCGCGCCGCTGGTGCAATCGTCGTCGAAGTGCGTCGTCAGTTCCGCGAGATCAAGGGCATCATGGAAGGCACGGCCAAGCCGGAATACGGCACCTGCGTCGACATGCTGACCAAGGCCGCCATCAAGGAAATGATGATCCCCTCGCTGCTGCCCGTCCTGGTGCCGGTCGTTGTTGCCGTTGGCATGAACTTCCTCATGCCCGAGGTAGACGGCGTTGGTGCCGGTGTGCGCGCTCTCGGCGGTGTGCTGATGGGTACCATCGTTACCGGCATCTTCGTGGCGATCTCCATGACCACCGGTGGTGGCGCATGGGATAACGCCAAGAAGTACATCGAAGAAGGCAACTTCGGCGGCAAAGGTTCGGACGCGCACAAAGCGGCCGTTACCGGCGACACGGTTGGCGATCCCTACAAGGATACGGCCGGCCCGGCAGTCAACCCGCTGATCAAGATCATCAACATCGTGGCACTGCTGATCGTGCCGCTGGTTGCGTGATCCTGAAGTAATCGCAGCAAGTAAAACGGGCAACCTGCGGGTTGCCCGTTTTTTTATCCGTGATCAGATACAAAGTCGGCGCTGACAGGACGGCGTAGTGGTGCCACCGTCTTCTTCCTGGATGGACGGCGTATCAGGTAGTTCCGCGCTGGCGAAAGTCCCGCAGACGAAATCCCAACAACCAAAGGGTCGCCAGGTAACCCGTCATTCCCGCGGCCACCAGGGCAGCCAGCCAGGCAACCCGCTCGGATGCAGGAGCAAGCAGCCAGTCGGTCTCCCTGCCCATGCCGAACCAGAGCATGACAGCAAGGACTGTCAGGGCCAGCATGATCTTGAACAGGAACACCCCCCAACCCGGACTGGGCAGGTAATCCTTGCGCTGACGCAGCCCGTAATAGAGCAAACCCGCATTGAGACAGGCTGCCAGACCGATGGACAGCGCCAGTCCGGCATGCTTGAAGGGCACAATGAAGACAAGGTTCATCGCCTGCGTCGCCAGCAGCGTCAGCAGGGCGATTTTTACGGGGGTTTTGATGTTCTGGCGCGCGTAAAAACCAGGGGCCAGAATCTTCACCAGAATCATGCCAGTCAGGCCGATGCTGTAGGCCACCAACGCCAGTCGGGTCTGCAGCACGTCGGTCGCCGTGAAGGCGCCATGCTGAAACAAGGTGGCAATCAGCGGTACGCCCAGCAGGGCCAGGCTGAGGGCGGCGGGCAGGGTCAGCATGAAGGTCAGGCGCAGCCCCCAGTCGAGCAGGGCGGAAAATGCCTGCGGGTCCTTGCTGGCGTGCGCCCTGGCGAGACTGGGCAGCAGGATCGTACCGAGTGCCGCGCCGAGCAAACCGGCCGGAAACTCCATCAGGCGGTCGGCGTAGTAGAGCCAGGACACGCTGCCCGCAACCAGGAAAGAAGCAAAGATGGTATTGATCAGTAGCGACACCTGAGCTACCGAAACACCCAATACTGCAGGCGCCATCAGTTTGAACACCCGCCGCACACCCGGATCGTTCGGCGCGAAATCGAAACGCGGCAACATGCCGATGCGCCGCAAGGCCGGCAACTGAATTGCCAGCTGGAGCACTCCCCCCAAAAACACTGCCCAGGCCAGCACCAGCACCGGCGGATCGAAATAAGGTGCGGCGAACAGTGCCATGCCGATGAAGGACAAGTTGAGCAGCACAGGCGTAAACGCCGGCAGGGCGAAACGGCTCCAGGTGTTGAGGATCCCCGCTGCAAGGGCGACCATCGACATGAACAAGATATAGGGAAAGACGATGCGCGTAAGCGTCACCGTCAGCCCGAATTTTTCAGCATCGGGAACAAATCCGGGAGCCGTCGCATAGATCAACAACGGGGCGCCGACCACACCCAGCGCCGCCACCAGCAGCACGATCAGAAACAGCAAGGTGGCGACGCGGTCAACGAGCAGCCGCGTTTCTTGCGGGCCACGCTGATTGCGATATTCCGCCAGAAGCGGCACAAAGGCCTGCGAAAATGCGCCTTCGGCAAACAAGCGGCGCAGCAGGTTGGGTAGACGGAAGGCGACAAAAAACGCGTCGGTCAGCATGCCGGCGCCAAAGGTGCGGGCAATGACAAAGTCGCGAACAAAGCCGAGAATGCGCGAGAGCAGCGTCAGGCTGCTGACCGTGGCCAGGGTGCGAAGCAGGTTCATGCCGCGATGGTAACTAAAAGCGCCTTGCAAAGGTGCGCGACGCACATTATAATCTCGCGCTTTTCTATCAATCACTCTTCATGGTCGCTTAGCGATTATTTAGCGTTCATTCAGCCGGAACAACACATGGCCAATACCGTACAAGCCCGCAAGCGCGCCCGTCAAGCAGTCGAGCGCCGCGCCCAGAACATGAGTCAGCGCTCCGAATTGCGCACCGCCATCAAGAAAGTGCGCAAGGCCGTTGCCGCTGGCGACAAGACAGCCGCCCAGGCCGTCTTCAAGGAATCACAGTGCATCATCGATTCCATCGCCGACAAGCGCATCATTCACAAGAACGCCGCGGCACGTCACAAGAGCCGTCTTTCCGCGGCAGTCAAGGGGCTCTGA
>JAUXNZ010000226.1 GCA_030682595.1 Rhodocyclaceae bacterium
GCTGCGCTGGCGGCCTTCGATCTTGATGGCGGAGACGCCGATGCGCAGCAGTTCGGGCAGCAGTTCCAGCGTGTTGAGGCTGGCCGGTTCCTCGATGGCGTAATAGGTCTCGTCATCGACTTCAAAGCGGCCCTTGCAGAGCGTCGGATAGCCGGCGCGCTCCCCTTGGCCAAAGCGGTCGATGAGGATGCCGTTGAGCCGGGTTTCCATGCCCGCCGGGGTTTCCTCGTAGCGCACCGCCTTGCCCGGCGAGCAGGCGCCCTGGCAATTCGGCGAGGTGCCGGTGGTATAGGCCGACAGGGCGCAGCGTCCCTCGACCATCACGCACAGGCCGCCGAAGCCGAACACTTCGATCTCGACCGGCGTGTTCTTCACGACATGCTCGACCTGCGCCATCGACAGCACGCGCGGCAGCACGGCGCGCTGGATGCCAAAGTGCTGATGGTAGAAATTGATCGCCTCGTAATTGGTCGCCGAGCCCTGCACCGACAGATGCAGCCGCAGTTTGGGATGATTGCGTTTGGCATATTCCATCAACCCCGGATCGGCGAGGATCACCGCGTCGACACCGAAAGCCGCGGCCTTGTCGACTGCCGCCGTCCATTGCAGCCAGTTATCGGTCAGCGGAAAAGTGTTCAGCGCGACCAGCACCTTGACGCCGCGCTGGTGGGCGTAGGCGATGCCCTGCTTGATGCTGGCGTCGTCGAAGTTGAGGCCGGTGAAATTGCGCGCGTTGGTAGCGTCGCGAAAACCGGTATAGACACAGTTCGCGCCGTGATCGACGGCGGTCTTGAGGGCCGGCAGGCCACCGGCGGGACAGACGAGTTCAAGGGGGGCGGACATGATTGAACGTGTAAGACGAGGGGAAAGATTATAAAACGGCTGCTGGGCAACTTCCCGGTTTTCCCCGCTGCGCGGTTACGCCAGCCGGGGTGCGGAAAGCCTGGCGCCATTGGACAGCGGCGGCGGCAGGGCTGCCTTGACGCGCGTCAGTTCTGTCCCGGGCGGAATTGAAAAGTCGGCGCTGGCGGGACGGCGGCAATTTCTTCGCCACCGGCGACGCCTTCGAGGTCTGAACGACTAGACGCCGAAGGGCTTGACGCCGATCAGCCAGACGTGGCCCCAGAGGGCGAACAGCGCCCAGGCCAGCAGACCGGCCGCCACCACCGCGGCGTCGCGCGTCCAGCAACACACCGGATACGTGCGGCCCGCGATGCGGTCACGCCGTCGCGCCGCTAAAAAATCCGCGATCGCCCAGACCAGAAAGGCGCCGAACAGGGTCGCATCGGCCAGGTTGCCGTTGGCCGGCAGATGGGCCAGCGCCCAGACCTTGACTCCCGCCACCATCGGATGACCGATCTTCGCCTTGATGTGGCTGCCGGGCAGATAGGCGGCCACCAGCAGGATGAAGGCCGGCACCGTCAGCAGGGCGGCCAGATGCCGCGTCCATGCGGGTGGTAGCCAGAGCACGACGGGATCGGCGCGAGCCAGGCCGTAGCCCCAGATGATCAGCGCCAGTCCGGCGATGGCAAAGAGTGCGTACACGCCCCTCCAGCGCAGCTCGCCCATGCGGGCGACCTGCGCATCGCGCCAGTCGTTGGCAAAAATACGCACCGAATGGATGCCGAGGAAAAGCACGAGGCCGAGAATCAGATAAGCAGACATGGGGTTTTACGGAAATAGAAGTGGACTGATCATACCTGCAGATTCGCCGGACCACCCCCGGTTTCCCTTCACGACGCACTCGGCGACCCTTGAATTGTGGCGGCCGCTTTTCGATGAAGGTGGCCAGCCCCGATCCCCCATTGCCCTAAGCAAATCACCCTCAGATCATTTGGTTTTTTGCGTACTTCATGCACGGGGGTGGCGCCATCGACCATGAAAGTTTGCCGCAAGGGCCATTTCCCATGAAAGAGCCCGGCCGGGAGACCGGTAACGGATTCACGGGCACAAACCACCATGCGCATACGGTTACGATGGGTGCGCAACTTTTTCTGTATTTATTGCTGGTTCATGGTTCTCCGTAGTCAATTACAACCCGTCGCATTTTGTCGCGGCAAACCGGTGTCCTACAGGCTGAATCGGGTGTTTTGCTGCCCAGCGCGTAGGGGCGAATCTGGTTCTTCAACACCCCATGCGCGCGAAGGAATTTGGCTACGGCCTCAATCCGCCTTTCCGCGATCACCAGATTGAAAGAACGACTTCCCTGATCATCCGTAAGGCCAATCAGCGTGACGATGGTTTTACGATTTTCCGCTAATCGCAAAGCATGGGAGCGCAGTTTTTGTTCGCCCGCCGAGTCGACCCGTGTTGAACCCGAACTGAAGTAGATGTTGTTTTCTTCGGCAATCGGGTTTTGCGGGACTTCTTGCGGCACGGGCTCCGGGGTAACCGGAGGGTCTTCCGGTACGAACACCTGAGGGCGCGCATCCTGTTTGAGTTCTGGCTGGGATGGGGAAGACTGCAACGAAGGTGACGTTTTACATCCGGCGATCAACAGCGCAAGAACCAGCATTCCAATGCAGGACATCGATTTTGAAAGCAACTTGAGCGCCATGTCAGGATGAAAGTTCCACGGTGAGCAATGAGGACGTTCACTGTCCGGCCCTGAGTGCAGGGATGCGTTCTCCCATGAGCGGATGGGTCATGAACAGGCGCTTGATACCGCTGCCCACACCGCCCGAGATACCGAAGGCCGCCATTTTACCGGGCAGTGGTTGTGGATGCGATGAATTCAGTCGCTTCAGCGCGTCTGCGATGTCACTCCTCCCGGCCAGTTCGGCGAGGCGACGTGGCTTTCGAATCAGTTCATTTTGAAGGGCCGGTACTCGGCGGTTTGCTGCCGTTCAACTTTCATTACTGAATGAGCACGCCACTGCCGCTGCTGCGTCATCGACGGCGTCCTCGAGTCGGCCGTCGACCCGGATGATGCGCCGGGGGGCGGAGTTGCCGGACTGGGTGTTGGCAGCGTGCGTCCCGGGGACGGATTAAGCCAGCGGCGCAGCCCGCGCCGACTCGACCGGGTCTTGGTATTTTGTCGAGCGTGGTAGGCTATTCGGTGAGCGTCGTCCTTTCGCCGCTCCGCGGCGAGGTGATCTGCGGCGAGCGCTTCCCTGGCCGACCATGCCGGTAGCCACCCGACCGCCCGTCTCGGGTCCGGGCAGAGTTTCGGCCCGATTGTTTTATCATTTTTTGACAAGGGAATAGACCATGAATCCGAATGATTCCGAACGCAAGCCCGATTCCGAAGCCGCCGGGAATGCCGCAGCGGAGGAAGAGCCGGGACGCTTTGAAGTACTTTACGACCGCTTCGCCGAGCGCGCACGCGAGCTTTTCGAGGCCGGCCAGGAAAAGAGCAGGGGCGCCATGGAAAAGGCCATGGAAGGAGCGCGCGAGCAATTTTCCGCAGCCGGAGAGTTTTCCGCGGAACAGGGTGAGGCGTTCAAGAAGTTCATGCGTCGCGACTTGGAGCAGACCGCGGAGGAGATGCGGGTGCTGGGTCAGGAAGCCAAGGAACGCCTGCATCCGGCGCGTCTGGGCGCCGGCGCGCTGTCTTCGATGGCGCGGTTGCTTGAAGCGACCGGCTCGGCATTGCAGAGTCTCTCGCGCAAGGCTGAGGACGCCCTGCACTTCCATACCGGTGAGATCACCACCGCCGGAACCTTGACCTGCGCGGGATGCGGACAAATAGTGCAACTCAAGCGCACCGCCCGTATTCCGCCTTGCCCGAACTGTCACGGTACCGTGTTTCGCAAGGGATACTGACGGTGCCGCGGCTGCGGCGCTTGCATGAGTCGGTCGACGGGCACCAGTGCAAAACTTGAATCACAGCCCGGCGGCCAGCACCGCCGCTTCGCGGATCGCCCGTTTTGCATCGAGTTCCGCAGCCCGCGCCGCGCCGCCGATGCAGTGAAAACGCGGCGTATCCGCCGATGTCCTTGCATTGGCGGCGGGCATCAGTTCCGCCAAAGGTTCCTGCCCGGCGCACAGCACGATGTGATCGACCTCGAGCACGCGTTCCGCGCCGCCGACGCGAATGTGCAGGCCCGCAGCGTCGATACTCAGGTATTCCACGCCGGCCAGCATTTCCACGCCATTGCGCTGCAAGGTGGCGCGGTGCACCCAGCCGGAAGTCTTGCCCAGGCCAGCGCCCACCTTGCCCGCCTTGCGCTGCAACAGGAATAACTGCCGATAGGGTTGCGGGAGCGTCGTAGGCGCCGGGCCGCCCCAAGCCGACGCCCCCCCCGTGGGGGGCAGCGAGCCGGGGTTGCGAGCGTGGGGGGCCAATAATGACGGCGCCAGTCCGCCTTGGGTGCCGGCATCCAGATTGACGCCCCACTCATGGCACCAGTGCGCCAATGGCACGGGCAGCGGGATGGCCGGATCGTGCAGCAAAAACTCGCCCACATCGAAGCCGATGCCGCCCGCCCCGATGATGGCGACCCGCTTGCCCGGCGTGACTTTGCGCTGCAAGACATCCACATAGGAAAGCACCCTGGCATGGTCCACGCCGGGAATGGCGGGGATGCGCGGCACGATGCCGGTGGCCAGGATGACCTCGTCAAAGTCCTGCGCCGACAACTGGGCACGCGTCACCCGCTGGTTGAGTACCAGTTTCACCCCGGCGGCCTTCAGGCGCACGCCGAAATAGCGCAGCGTCTGGGCAAACTCTTCCTTGCCCGGCACCTGCATCGCCAGCTTGAACTGGCCGCCGATGCTGTCGCTGCTGTCGAACAGG
>JAUXNZ010000239.1 GCA_030682595.1 Rhodocyclaceae bacterium
CCACCCACAACGTCAGCATGTTCCGCAATCCCGGCAAGGACGAATATGTCGTCGTCACCTTCGAGCAGGACTACCAGAGCAGCAACCTGTCGAACCGGATGCAAAAGCGCCAGTACTGGATCAAGGAAGACGGGCGCTGGAAGATTGTTCACGAAGACGCCGCATAGGCGTCCCCTTTTTGCCGCATAGGCGTCCCTCTTTTTTCGCCGCATAGGCCCCCCCCTTTTCTACCCGGAGTCGCCCCATGAAGAAACTGTTGGCTTTGCTATCCGCTCTTTGTCTTTCGTTGGCTGCCCACGCGGCCAACCCGCAAGTCGAACTCAAGACCAGCCAGGGCATGATCGTGCTCGAACTCGATGCCCAGAAGGCGCCCAAGACGGTTGAAAACTTTCTGCAATACGTCAAGGACGGCCATTACAACGGCACCGCCTTTCATCGCGTCATCGACGGCTTCATGATCCAGGGCGGCGGCTTCACGCCCGACATGAAGCAGAAACCCACCCGCGCGCCAATTCAGAATGAAGCCAAAAACGGCCTGCGCAATGTCACCGGCAGCATCGCCATGGCGCGCACCGCGGACCCGCACTCGGCCTCGGCCCAGTTCTTCATCAACCTCGCCAACAACGCCGCGCTCGACTACCCCTCGCGTGATGGCTGGGGCTATGCCGTGTTTGGTAAGGTCGTGCAGGGCCAGGACATCGTACAGAAAATCGGCAAGGTCGCAACCGGCAACGCCGCCGGCCACCAGAATGTTCCCCTTACGCCGATCATCATCGAATCAACAAAACTTCTCCCCAGCAAGGAAACTGCAAAATGATCAAGCTCACCACCAACCACGGCGCCATCACCCTCGAACTCGATGCCGAAAAGGCGCCGCAGACCGTCGCCAACTTCCTCGCCTATGTCGAATCCGGCCACTACGACGGCACGGTATTCCATCGCGTCATCAACGGCTTCATGATCCAGGGTGGCGGCATGGGTGTCGGCATGAAGGAAAAACCCACCCAGGCGCCAATTGAGAACGAAGCAAGCAACGGCCTCAAAAATGACCGCGGCACCATCGCCATGGCGCGTACCTCCGACCCGCATTCGGCCACCGCCCAGTTCTTCATCAACCTCGCCGACAACGATTTTCTCAACCATCGCGCGCCGTCCGGCCAGGGTTGGGGCTACTGCGTGTTCGGCCGCGTCGTCGACGGCATGGATGTCGTCGACCAGATCAAGGGCGTCAAGACCGGCAACAAGGGCTTTCACCAGGACGTGCCGGTCGAGGACGTGGTGATTGAAAAGGCCGAAGTCGTCGCCTGACGCAAACCAGCGCCGTATCACCAGCGCCGACTTTCATGTCAAGCACCTGCGACAGGTTGGCGCTGTTCATTGCCGATATTCATCTCTCGCCGCACGCGCCGGCGACGGCCGAACGTTTCCTCGCCTTTCTCGCCGGACCGGCCCGCACGGCGCACAGCCTGACCATCCTCGGCGACCTGTTCGACTATTGGGCGGGCGATGACGCTCTCGCCGACCCGCGCAGTGATCCTTTCAGCACCCGCATCGCTACTGCCTTGCGCGAATTTTCCGCGCGCGGCGTCGCACTGTTTTTCATGGCGGGCAACCGCGATTTCCTGGTCGGCGATGCCTTCGCCGCTGCCGCCGGCCTGAGTCTGCTGCCCGACCCTGTCGTGCGCGACATCGGCGGCGTGCCGACGCTGCTGACGCACGGCGATGCGCTGTGCACCGACGATGCCGACTACCAGCGCTTTCGCAAAACGGTGCGCGATCCGGCCTGGCGCTCCGTCTTTCTCGCGCGGCCATTGGCCGACAGGAAGCGCGAGATTGAGGCCTTGCGCGCCCGGAGCGAAACCGAAAAACGCATCAAGGCGGCATCGATCATGGACGTCAATGCAACCGCCGTAGTGACCGCGCTGGCAACACATGGCGCGCGCGCCATGATCCACGGCCACACCCACCGGCAAGGCCGACATGAACACCGCGTGGACGGGATGCCCTGCCCGCGCTGGGTGCTGGGCGACTGGCATGCCGACCGCGGCGGCGCCCTCGCCTGCCAGTCCGCGGACTGGCGTTTCATCGACTGACGTTGATGCAATAAGCCGCCAGCGCCGGGCGGGATAAAAAAAATTTAGGCTTCCCCCCTTCACCTCCAAGGTTAATCCGCGCAAAATATTCGCCGCACGGAAAGCATGTTTTTTCTATCGTCTCACTCTCAAAAGGGGCTCAGGATGAAAAGATTATTCGGCTTTACAGCGTTCGTTACCCTGTGTTCGGCTGCCTCACTATCCTTTGCCCAGGTGGCGGCAGGGATAGACATCAAGGGCGGCCCGATGCATCCCTTGTGCAAGAACTGCCATCAGGCCGACACCAACATGATGCGGGGACAACTCGATGGCTTCGCGCCACCCTCGCAGACGATCATGATGGACATGGGCACCCACAAGGAAGTCGTCAAATACGATGACGATACCGCCGTCAAGAACATCAAGGATATCGACGAACTCAAACTGCATCGCGGCAAGGGCTTCCGGATCCATTACGCGGAAGAAAAGGGCGAGAAAAAGGCCGTGCTCGTCACCCGCTTCGACATCCTCCAGACCATCCAGCCCAACGACAAGCTGACGCGGGATGAATTCAAGAAGTTCATGGCCGACAACAAGAATGTCCTGGTGCTTGATTCACGGCCGCCCGAGCCCTATCAGGAAGCGCACATCCCCGGTTCCAAGCTGTTGCCGGCGCCGGCCTTCGACAAGATGCACGCTCAGGTATTGCCGCAGGACAAGGCCGCACCCATCGTTTTCTACTGCGTGGGTGGCTGCCTGAGCCCGACCAACTTCATGCGCACCAAGGCGCTCGGTTATACCAACGTGAAGGTTTACACCGGCGGCTTCCCCGACTGGATGCAGGCCGAATACGCCGTCACCACGCCGGCCTGGCTGAAGACGGCCATCGAGAAGGATTTCGCCTATGTGCTGGTTGATCTGCGGCCCGCAGACGCCGTGAAAGCCGGGCATATCCAGTCGGCTGTGTCCATCCCGCTGGCCGACCTCGACCGCGCGAAGGACCAGTTTCCCAAGCAGAAGAACGCCCCGATCGTGCTCTACGGCGACGGCAAGGAAGAAGCCGCCAAAAAGCTGGGCTCCTGGGGCTATCGCAGCGTGCGGGTGCTGCCGGCCAGCTTTGACGACTGGAAACTGGCGGGCAATCCGGTTGCCGCGGGCGACGCGAAAACCACCATTGCCTTTGTGCCGAAACCCCGGCCCGGCACCGTATCAACCGCCGAGTTCACTCAACTCGCCGGCGCGCCGTCGGGTAACACCGTCCTCATTGATGTGAGGAATCCCAGCGAGGTTGCCAAGGGCAAAATCAAGAATGCCATCAACATTCCGCAGGAAGAGCTGGTTCAGCGACTCGCCGAGATTCCCAAGGACAAGGATATCGTCACGCACTGCGCATCTGGCTTGCGGGCTGAAATCGCGCACAATCTCTTGAAGAATTCCGGCGTCAAAAGCCGCTTCTTCGCTTCGGCCGTCGCGGTAGCACAAGATGGCAGCTTCATAATCAAGGAGTAGCGCCAACGCGCCGGGGTTGGCCCGGCGCTGACAGCCTGGAGAGGCGGCGATGTAAAATGCGCCGCCTCTTTACATTCCGGGGTGCGACACGCACCCGATCCCGCAGCTTATGGCGCTCAAATCCACCATCTTCAAGGTGTCCGTCAGCATTGCCGACATGGATCGCCCCTACTACGGCGAACACGCGCTCACGCTGGCGCGCCATCCGTCCGAAACCGACGAACGCATGATGGTGCGGCTGCTCGCCTTCCTGATGTTCGCCGACCCCCGCCTCGAATTCGGCCGCGGCCTGTCGACCGAAGACGAACCGGCGCTGTGGCTAAAAAGTTATTCCGGCGAGATCGAGCGCTGGATCGAGGTCGGCCTGCCCGATGAACGCACGCTCAGGAAGGCCGCCGGGCGCGCCGCCGAAGTGATTGTCCTCGTTTACGGCGGCAAGGCCGCCGACATCTGGTGGGGCAAAGAGGGTCGAGGCTTGGCGCGGCTGGCCAACCTGCGCGTCTTCGCGCTTGACGTCGAACAGTCGAACGCGCTCGCCGCGTTGGCCGCACGCGGCATGCAGTTGCAATGCACGATCCAGGACGGCCAGATCTGGCTCACCGCCGGCGATGGCGAGCAAACCGCGTTGATCGAACCGCGCCCGCTGAATTGGGCGCACTGAATAGGACGCAGTAAGCCGGGTCAGTATTTTTTCGGCTTGCCGGAAAATTTGTTGAACGGCTTGCCCGTCGGCGGCGCGCCGCGCTCCGCTGGCTTCTTCTCGCTACGATAGGGTGGTTTGCTTGAAGGGTCGGCGCTGGCGGAATCTTTGACGTCCCGCTTGGGTCGCGCCGAAAAGTCGGCGCTGGCGGGACGGCGCTCACGTGGTTCCCTGGCTGGCTCGCGGTCCTTTTCCCAGCGCGGTTTGGCCGGTGGTCTGCTGCGTGACTCGCCCTCGCCCACCGCCGCGACGCGGATTTTCAACGGCAGTTGGCGCACGCGGGTGCGCTGGAGGATTTCGAAAACTTCCGCCGGCAATTCGGGCAATTCGACCGTGCTGTAATCGTCGAACAGGTTGATCTGACCGATCAGCTTGCCGTCGATGCCGCCCTCGTTGGCGATGGCGCCGACGATTTCCTTGGGCAGCGCGCCCTGGTTCTTGCCGACTTCGATGCGATAGCGCACCACCGGGCTGCCGCTGAAATTGCGGGACGCAGGACGCTCCTTGCGTTCCGGACGCTCGGGACGCTCCTCGCGGTCAGCCCGTGCTTCGCGCGCCGGCCGCTCAAATGATCCCCCCCCGAAAACGCCGCTTTGCGGCGTTCTCCCCCCAGGGGGCGAGGAAACGCTTGGGGCGGCCCGGCGTGTTTCTTCTGCTGCCTGGCGCTCGGTACGAACGGGCGCGGCTGGCGCAGTCGGTGCCACTGGGGCCGCAGGCACATCAAAACCTGGCGGCTGCAAAGGTCGTTCGCGCTGTGCGAGAAAGGCCAATGCCGCGGCAATCTGCCGTGCGGCGAGGTTATCCTCGCTTTCCATGCGCCGCACCACTTCGAAGAAGAAATCGAGGTTTTCCTCGGCGATCACGTCGACGATCTGCTGCTTGAATTGCCCGATGCGGCGCTCGGCGACCTCGCCCTTCGTCGGCAGGCCAATCGCCTCGATGGGCTGGCGCGTGGCGTGTTCGATGGCTTTGAGCATCCTCATCTCGCGCGGCGCGACAAACAGGATGGCGTTGCCGGGACGCCCGGCACGGCCGG